>JAEZJL010000127.1 GCA_023415815.1 Bacillota bacterium
TGACAGGCTATTCGGATTACAGCATCATGAAGCTCTCAAATCCCGGGAGGATAGTCATAGATATTTTTAACGCCATTGCGCCCGGCAAGCAGCAGCACGTGCAAGCCGGAGGCGGTATCGTCAAATCCATAAGATATGCGCAGTTCGAGCCCTATACCGCGCGGGTCGTGCTTGAGACCGACGGCGAACAGGAATACGGCGTGAGCAAGACCGAAGACGGCCTGCTGATTTACTTCGGGGGCATGCCTGAATCAGCCTCCGATCAGGAGCAGGAGCCGCCTCCTTCGACCGGTGCGTCTGCCGTAAAAAAGACGCTCTCCGTACATAAAAATTTCAATGTGGAATATACTCCGGGCGATGGCGCAGACAGTGTCGGCATAGTGATCGGCAGCTACAGCAAATACAAGGTCACGAGGCTGACGGGGCCGGACAGGCTGATGATCGACATTCCCAATGCGAAGTATTCAAGCGCCGATAAAAAGGTGGAAACCAACGGCAGTCAGGTAAGCTCGATAAGGTATGCCAGGTATAATAAAACTACCGCTAGGATAGTGCTCGACCTTACGGGACAGTCGCAGTACTCGGTCAGCGAGTCGAAGGGTAGGCTCCAGCTTACGCTCAACCCGCCGGAATACAGGAATATTACCTATCACAACAACGGCGACAGGGTTTATTTTATTTTAAAGGGCGCAAAGCTGACGGAAGGGGAAGAAATCCTGAAAAAGCTGTATTCCGAGGAGTACGATAAAACAGGCTTCAAATACACGGTTTCCTTTCCCGCGGAGCGGGCGGACACCGGCGGCGGTGTTTTCAAGGTTAACGACGACTATGTAAAAACTCTTGAGATGGCAGAAAAGCCGGAGGCCGGGACGACCACACTTACGTTTACTTCTCCTGTAAAGCTTACATACTTGATATTCACGAGGGGCAACCTGAATGAGACATCCATCACGCTGCTGAAGCCCGCGGCCGCGAAGGAAAAGCTTGTCGTCATAGACGCCGGCCACGGGGGGAGCGCTCCGGGAGCCATATACAAGGATGTGGTTGAAAAGGAGCTGAATCTGGATATAGCGCAGCGCCTGAACGGCCTGCTGGAGAAGAAGGGCGTTAAAACCTATATGATAAGGGACGACGACAGCTATGTCGCGAATTACGAAAGGGCCTATATTGCCAACAAGCTGGGCGCGTCGCTTTTCATCAGCGTCCACAACAATTCGCTCGACGACCCCGGCTTCAGCGGCACCATGACGCTGTTTTGTCCGTCGGGCGGCTCCGGGTCCCTCAATGGCAAAAGCTTTGCGGGCATAATCCATCAGAAGCTTTTGAGCGCCCTGAAGACGGTTGACAGAAAGATAATCGAAAGGCCGAATCTGGTGGTCCTGAAGGCCACCACGATGCCCTCCGCCCTTGCCGAGATCGCTTTCATGACAAACAGCAAGGACAGGGCCAACCTTGAGACGGCCTCGTTCAGACAAAAGGCCGCTCAGGCCCTCTGCGACGCCGTTGTAAAGGCGCTGCCGCAGGCAAGCCGGTGAGGGGAATGATTAATGTATAAAATTTTATAAAAAAACCCGGCACAATTTATGTATTCTACTGATTTTTTTTGAACTGGCCTTATGATAACATTAATATAGGGTTTCCGGGAAATATTAAACTCCTTTTTAGTTGTCCATAATTACAGTATTAAGGTAATTATGGGAGGATAATATGAAGAGGTTTTTAATAATCCTTATGACGGTTTCCATCGTCATGCTTGCCGGTTGCGCCATCCCTGCGGGAAAGGATGAAGCCGCAAAGCCGGAAACGACCGCCGCCTCTGAAGAGACAGGCGGTATTGCCGCCGGAAACGCCAATATGCCCCAGACCGGGGACGCAGCCGCGGCTGCCGTGCCGCAGCAGGTACCGGCGAAAGAAAGCGGAGCCGCGGAAGCAGTCCAGCCCGCAGCCGAAGCAGTAAAGGCAAATCTGTCCGTCGTATTGTACTACCAGGATGGCGACGGCTATCTGGTGCCTATGACAAGACGGATAGAAAAGCAGGAGGGTATTGCCAGGGCCGCGGTCAGCGGTCTGACGGACAGCGCGATAACGCGCGAGGAGCTCCAGTACTACGGGCTGTATCCGGTATTGCCCGTAAATACGGACGTACAGGGGATAAATATAAAGGACGGCACCGCCACCATAGATTTCAGCAAAAGCTTGCTCGGTTATAAGGACGAGGCTTCCGAGAAAAATATCGTGGCTTCGGTGGTATACACCTTGACGGAATTCAGCACGGTAGACAATGTCAGAATTCTTGTCAACGGCTATCCGCAGGGTACTCTGAAATACGGCACGGATATATCGGGTTTGTTAAGCAGGAAGAATGTCTCCATTAATTCGGCTGCAGCCCCGACCGTCAGCAACAATGCAAAAGCCGACATATACTGCTTTAAGCGGGCAAACGAGGGATTTACCTATCTCCTTCCGGTTTCAAGGGAATACGGAGCGGCAGGGGAGGAACTGAAGCCCGATGTGCTTGTAAACCTTCTCCTGGCGCAGAAAACGGATGAAAAGCTGCAGTCGGAGATGCCTTCGGACACTAAGCTGCTCGGGAGCAGCCGGGACAACGGAATACTTACTCTTAACTTTGACGCGGCCTTCACAAAATATGGAGGCACCGCAAAGGAAGAGGGCATTTTGAAGCAGCTGGCCTATACCCTTGGGCAGCTGGAAGGTACGGACAGGATAAAGCTCCAGGTGGAGGGCGTTCCCGCGGAGCTTCCGGAGGGCACGGACATTTCCAAAGGCTTGGCCGCTCCGAAGACTATAAACGATTATATCGACAGGTAAGCTTTTTGAATATATATGCATGAAAGGCCGGTTTTTGAAGTTGAGAATTGACGGAAGAGAAAATACGCAGCTTCGGCCTGTGAAAATAACGCGAAATTACATGCCTTATGCGGAGGGCTCGGCGCTCATCGAGATCGGCGGCACCAAGGTCATTTGTACCGCTTCGGTCGACGAGACGGTGCCCCCCTTCAAAAAGAACTCCGGAGAGGGCTGGATCACGGCCGAGTATTCCATGCTCCCGAGGGCTACCAGGACGAGGAACCCGCGGGATATCGGAAAGCTCAAGCTGAACGGCAGGAGCCAGGAAATACAGAGGCTTATCGGCAGATCGCTGAGGTCCGTCGTAGATCTCCGGCTGCTGGGCGAGAGGCAGATTATCATAGATTGCGACGTTATACAGGCTGACGGCGGGACAAGGACGGCTTCCATCACAGGGGCCTTCGTAGCCCTCATAGACGCGTGCTTATCCCTGAAGGAAAAGGGACTGATCCCGGCGGTGCCGGTTTCAGACTTTTTGGCGGCTGTAAGCGTAGGTATTGTGAAAGGTAATGAGCTGCTCGACCTCTGCTATGCGGAGGATTCGGACGCAGATACCGATATGAACGTCGTCATGTCGGGAGATGGGAGATATATAGAGATACAGGCCACAGGCGAGCATTCGCCTTATTCAAAAGCGCAGTTCGACAGGCTTCTGGAGCTTGCGGGCGGCGGGATTGGAACACTGCTGAAGCTGCAGAAGGATGTTCTGGGCGAAACGGCGGATGAAGTGAGGAGATTACCGGAAGATGAAGAGGTTCATCGCGGCGACTAAGAACAGGGGAAAGCTCAGGGAGATCGAGGAAATACTGGCGGGCCTTCCATTTGAGGTGATATCAATGGAACAGGCCGGTATCGGGCTTGAGATAGAGGAAAGCGGAAGTACGTTTGAGGAAAATGCTCTGATAAAGGCGAGAGCCGTTTCGAAAATATCCGGCGGGATAGTTATGGCCGACGATTCGGGTCTGGCCGTCGATTATCTCGGAGGGGCTCCGGGCATTTATTCTGCCAGGTTTGCGGGCGAAGGCGCCACGGATGAGGAGAGAAACGGGAAGCTGCTGAAGCTGCTGGAGGACGTCCCTTATGAAAAGCGGACGGCACGGTTTGTCTGTGCCGTTGCTGTTGTTTTTCCGGACGGAAAGCATTTTACGGTCCGAGGGACCTGCGAGGGGTATATCGCCGATAAGCCTTCCGGGGTAAACGGCTTCGGCTATGATCCGCTATTTTATATTCCCGGACAGGGAAGGACAGCCGCGGAGCTTGACACGGATGTGAAGAATGCCATAAGCCACCGCGGAAAGGCTTTGAGGCTGATGGTCGAAGAATTGAGAAAGGGCTGGCTCGAAATTTAGACATCTGAGGCAGAGACAGAATGAGGCGTGGGGGTTTTTATGAAAATTCTGGTTATAAGCGATACGCATGGAGATATAAACAGGGCCGAAGAGGCTGTAAGATCCAATTCGGATGTCGATTTGATAATACATCTTGGCGATTATTTCAGGGATGCGCAGAAGTTGTCCGATATTTTTCCGAATATACCGATTGAATATATATACGGCAACAGTGATTTTATGATTGAGGACGTTCCGGCCGAAAAGATGCTTGTGCTCTGCGGAAAAAGGATATTTATAACCCACGGACACAGGTACTCCGTCAAGTGGGATTACGACAAGCTCTACAGGAAGGCGGAGGAGACGAAGGCGGACGTGCTGCTTTTCGGCCATACCCACGTACCCGACCTGATTTGCAGGGACACGTATTATGTCATAAATCCGGGCAGCACCAGCGATCCGAGAGACGACTCAAATGAGTCCTATGCTATAATTGAAATCAATGAGGGAAGGGTGGAGCCGAGGCTCTGCTGTTTTTAGCTTTATCAGACAGTTTATATTTATAAAAGAAAGAAGCCTCCGCGGCCGTATCGAAACCGCAGGAGGCTTCTTTTTCAGGAGGGGACTCAGTCGTACAGAAGCTGGGCGATGTCGGCCTGCTCCATGTTGGCTGATGTGTAGAATTTGCAGCCTGTGTCTTTATCCGTCACTGTTTCGCCGTTGATTGCCTTGTAAGCCAGTTCAACGGAGAGATAGCCTATCATATAGGGATCCTGGGTTATGGAACCTAGGAACCAGTTATTCTTGACGGCGGCCTTCTGCGCTTTGCCCGCATCGAAGCCTACTACTGAAACTGCCTTGTACTTTCCGCTTGCACGGTCCAGATCCTTACCGTCGGTCGTGGCGGCAAGAATACCGTTGACGGAGCCTTCGTTTGAAGCGAATATCGCGATGATGCCGTTTGTGCCGAAAAGGGTCTGTGCTCCGTTCTGCAGGTCGGTAGCGCTGGTCGACGGCGGCACCAGTACGTTGATGTTTACGGCTGCCTTGCCGGAGCCTGCGGCCTTGGCGAATTTGTCATGTCCTGTGACTGCGACCTGGCCTGGGAAAAGGGTTTCACAGTTCTTAACCATCTGGTTTATAAAGCCTGTGGTACGTCCTACGATTGAACCGGAGGTAGCATCCTGCGACAGGACGCCTATGACGACCGGCTTATCGGGAGTTGCGGCTTTCAGCGCGGCCTGGAAGGTTGCGTCCGCGAACAGTGAATCTGCACCGACAGCGCCTGCGTTTTCATTGTTGGTGGCTGCGGTCGCCACGATGGTACCCGCCGGGGCGTTCGGAACGCCGGAGTCGAAGCCTACGATCGGGATGCCGTTGGCTTTGCAGTCGTTGAGCTGCTGTGTTACGGAATTCGTGTCAAGCGCTGCGAGGGCAAGGGCCTTCGGCTTCTTTGCTATGGCGGCGTTGATCATGTCCACCTGTACGTTGATGTCGGATTCGGACGGAGGTCCGTCAAAGGTCATGTCTACATTATACTTTGCCGCAGCATCCTGCGCGCCCTTCATGACAGTCTGCCAGAACTGGTGCTGGAAGCCCTTCGATATTACGGCGATGTAAGGCTTTGAAGCGTCGGAGCCGGAATCTGTTTTCTCCGGGGCTGTCGCAGTGCTTTCCGGCGTAGCTGCTCCGCCGTTGTCCGAGGCTGCTCCGCAGCCGGCCGCTATAACGGCAAGCAGGGATACCGTCAGCAGGATAGTGATGATTTTCCTGAACTTCGTCATAAATTTACTTCCTCCCTTTTTAATAAAGCCTTTATTTATTTCAAGCATGGACGCTTAAAATACTGTTTCAGGTTTTGGCGTTTGCCTTTGAATTCCTGTAGGTGTCGAGCAATACGGCTCCTATAACGACGACTCCGGTGAAGAAGGTCTGCCACTGGCCCTGCAGGTTCATGGACATGAGGCCCTGCTTCAGGACGCTCATTATGAATACGCCTATCAGGGTGCCGGAAACCGTGCCTATGCCTCCCGAAAGCGAGGTGCCGCCTATGACGACGCCGGCTATCGCAAGAAGCTCAAGGCCGTTGCCGGTACCGGGGATGATGGAGGTATACGCCGATGCGTATACAATGGCGGCAAGTCCTGAGAAGAAGCCGCTTATTACATAGACCATGATCTTCCAGTTATTTACCTTTACGCCGGAAAGACGGGTTGCTTCCTCGTTTGAACCAATGGCAAAGGTGTACCTCCCCAGGCGCGTCTTGTTGAGGATTATAAACGATATCACAAAGAATACCGCCAGCCAGACCGCGCCGACCGGGAAGCCGCCCGGAGTCTTGTAGAAGATGAACTTGAACCAGCCGTCAGGGTCGGTGACGGTGGGGTAGCGCATGGTCATTACCTTTGATATGATCGCTCCGAAGCCCATGGACACCATCATTGTACCGAGGGTGGCAATGAATGGCGGCAGCCGGAGCTTGGCGACCATGAGGCCGTTCAGAAGTCCGAACAGGGTCGAGACTATGACCGCAACAGCCAGAGCCGCCGCAATCGGCCAGTGCCAGATATTATACGCCACTCCGCCTATCAGGGCTCCGCACATCATGATCGTACCTATCGAAAGGTCGATGCCCCCGGTTATTATGACAAAGGTGACGCCTATCGCCAGAAAGCCGATATAGTAGGAAGAATCCAGTATATTGACAAGCGTTGCTACGGAGAAAAAGTTTTTCCCAAAAATCGAAAAGAAAGCGTAAAGTATTACGAGCGAGCCCAGAGCCAAAAATTTTTGCAGGCTGCTTGATTTGACCTTTAAAAGGCCGGTACCGTTTTTCATTTTTTATCCCCTCACTGTCTTCTTAGAGTTGCCAGCTTCATAATTTTTTCCTGAGTTGCGTCCCTGATGTCGAGTACGCCTGTCAGCACGCCTTCACACATGACGGCTATCCTGTCGCTCATACGCATGAGCTCGGGAAGCTCAGACGATATCATTATGATGGATTTTCCTTCCCGGACCAGCTCGTTCATCAGCTTGTAGATCTCGCTCTTTGCCCCCACGTCGATACCGCGGGTAGGCTCGTCGAATATCAGTATGCTGCAGTTTTTTATGAGCCATTTGGCGAGGACGACCTTCTGCTGGTTGCCGCCCGAGAGGTTTTTCACCAGCTGCCTGCCCGACGGCGTCTTTATATTTATTTTTTTTATGTGCTCATTGGTTGCCTTCGATATCCTTCCGCCGCTCACAAAGCCGATGCTTACGAAATCCCTGAGGCTGGCGAGCACGGAGTTGTCGGCGACGCTCAAGCCCGTTGCCAGCCCGTAGCGCTTTCTGTCCTCGGACAGGTAGCCGATGCCGCAGTTTACCGCGTCGGACGGGTTGCAGATGGCTGCTTTTTTGCCGGATACATAGATTTCGCCGCTTTTCATAGGGTCGGCGCCGAAGATAAGCCGGGTCGTCTCCGTCCTGCCGGCGCCCATCAGACCGGCAAAGCCAAGTATTTCACCCTTCCTCAGCTGGAAGGATACGTTTTTTACAATGTGCGAGCTGAGATTGCTCACCTCAAGCACCACCGGCGCATCCGGAGGCACCGAGCTCTCTGTCTTGGGATTTCCGAAAATCGCTCGCCCGACCATCATTTCAATGATCTTATCTATTGTTACATCCTGTGCGTTTACCGTACCGACATACTGGCCGTCGCGCATCACCGTTATCCTGTCGGATATCTTTTTCAGCTCGTCCATGCGGTGCGAGATATAGATGATTCCTACGCCCTGCTTTTTCATTTCCCTTATAAACCTGAACAGGTCCTCGATTTCCGATTCCGTAAGCGCGGCCGTCGGTTCGTCCATGATCAGGACCTCCGATTTGAAGGAAAGCGCTTTCGCTATCTCGACCATCTGCTGCTTGGCAACGCTTAAGTCCTGCACCTTGGTCGCAGGGTCTATATTTATATTCAGAGACTTCAGAAGACTGCGCGCGTCTTCGTTGCATTTCCGGATGTCAAGAAAAACGCCCGTCATAGGCTCGCGGCCGATATAGATATTTTCCGCGACGGTCAGATGGGGCATGAGATTCAGCTCCTGGTGGATCATGCCGATGCCGAGCTGCTGTGCTTCGCGCGGATTCCTTATATTTATTTCCTTGCCCTTGTACAGGATTTTCCCGCCGTCCTTCTGGTATATGCCGGTCAGCACCTTCATCAAGGTGGATTTACCGGCTCCGTTTTCACCGACAAGGGCATGGACCTCGCCCTTTATAAGGTCAAACCGGCACCCGTCAAGCGCGTGAACGCCGGGAAACGATTTATCGATAGCTTCCATTTGAACGAGAAATTCACTCATGACAGTCCCACCTTTATTGTATCAAGCATCGTCCGGACCAATGCAGATCGGATATTGCCGCTTGCAAATACAATTTTAAGATAAGGGCGGGACTAAAAGAATGTGAAATCCTATAAAGAAATACAGAAATCCTACAAGATTGCGGAGCGCTCCGGTCAGTTGGTGAAGGGAAATACCAGCTTCTGGTTTTCGGGTAAATACATGTTATCCTTGTTTATCACCTTGGAGTCCGTATTGGTGTTTTTGGGAATTGCTAAGCCATTCATGGCATCAAGGGCGTACTTGACCCCCAGGTATCCCATGCTGAACGGGTTCTGCGTCACCAGGGACTGTATGACGTCCTTTTCCATGAAGCTGATTTCCTCGGGCGTGTTGTCAAAGCCGATTATTTTGACCTTTCCCGCCAGACCGAGCTTTTCAATGGCGCGCGCGGTCCCGGTGGTGCCGTAGGCGTTGAGGCACACAATGGCGTCGATGTCCGGGTATTTTTTAACGAGCTCCTCCGTCAGCCGCTCTGCGGTGTTCTCGTCCGAATTGCTGTATTCCTTTGACAGGAGCTTGACGCCGGGCTCAGCCTTTATTGCCTCAAAGAAGCCTTCCTCTCGCTGGTCGGCATTGGCGGCGCCCTTTATAAAGCTCATGACGGCGATACTGCAAGTATCGCCTACCTCCTCGATGAGCGTTTCTCCGAGCTTCTTGCCTGAGTCAACATTGTCCGTGCCGATAAAGCCCTTTGTTTTATCGGATTTGATATCTGAATCGATGATGATGACCGGTATTTTTTCCGCATAAGCTTTTTCGACAGCGCCCACAAGCCTGACATAGTCGCCTGCAGCCAGCACCAGCGCGTCGGGTTTTTTATCGACGGCCTCGTTGACCAGCCGGATCTGCCCGTCGATGTCGTTTTCGTCGGCGGGGCCGTCAAAGTCCACATTGACGCCAAATTCCTTTCCGGCGGCTTCGGCGCCCATTTTTACAACCGTCCAGAAGCTCCCGTTGTCCTTTTTCACGATCATTTTTATGTTGACGCTCTTTTCCTGCGCCGATAGATTGCTGCCGGAACAGGCAAACAATGTCGCAAGCAGCATGATATTCAAAATAACCGCGGCTGTTTTATAAAGCAGTTTCATATTTGCCTCCTTATGCTCCGCTGTTCAGGGGTATGCGTATCGTGACGGTCGTGCCGACGTCAAGCTCGCTGTCGATTTCAAGGCCGTATTCCGTGCCGTAGCAAAGCTTGATCCGCTCGTTCACATTCTTCAGCCCGACGCCCATATTGTGCTCTCCCTTTGATTCCTGATGCAGTATGCCCTTCAAAACCTTGGGCTTGATGCCGTAGCCGTTGTCTATGACCCTGAAGAGGATATTGTCGTCTTCGATGGAGGCGGTTATCCTGATCTCGCCCTTCTCCTGCAGCTGGTTTATGCCGTGGTATATGGCGTTTTCTATGATGGGCTGCAGGATAAGCTTGAGGGTCTTGCGGCTGAGCACCTCGGGCGGCGCCTCTATCGTAAAATCGAACTTGTCCTTGTACCTTATCTTCTGGATGATCAGGTAGCTCCTGGCATGCGCGATTTCATCCTCCACATTCACGATTTCGTTGCCCTTGCTGATGCTTACCCTGAAAAATTTCGCAAGCGCGGACACCATGGTCGTAACACCGTCATAATTGCGGTTTTCGTTCATCCAGACGATGGAGTCCAGCGTATTGTATAAAAAGTGGGGATTGATCTGCGCCTGAAGAGCTCTGAATTCACTCTTCCGCTTGTCCTCCTGCTCCTTGATGATCTGGCTCATAAGCTGCTTTATCCGTGCCACCATAAGATTGAAGGCCTTTGAAAGGCGCTTCACCTCATCCTCGCCCTTGACCTCGAGGTTGATGTCGAAATCCCCGTTTTCGACCCGTTTCATCTGCCTTTCAAGCCTTTTGATGGGCTGTGATATTTTGGACGATATGAAGAGCGAGGCCAGTATTTCAAAGGCTATACCGAAAAGCGATATGAAGATGATAAAGTTGCTCAGGTTCCGCTTGTTCGCGGTCAATTCGTCCACATAGCTGACGCCGACCATTTTCCAGCCGGTGTAGCTGATGGTTTTTACGGTCGTTATCCTTCTCTCACCCTGGAAATTGTCGAAGTACGAGCCGGGCTGCATG
>JAEZJL010000326.1 GCA_023415815.1 Bacillota bacterium
CGGCGGACGGTCTTGGCAGCCAGTACAAGGCGTTTCTCGCATATTCCGCAATCCTTGCAGCCAAGGGCGACAGCTCCGGTTCAAGCGAATGGAACGCGAAAGCGGCCGGCCTAAAATCCACTTTTAATTCCGGCTGGTATTCGCCTTCCGCCGGGAGATTCGCACGCGGCTTCACAAACTCCGGTTATTCCCCCGTGACCGATTTCGGCTATGAGAGCAGCTGGTTTATCCCCCTGAAGGAAATATGCGATGCGGGGAGCAATGCAACCAATTATCTCGACTTTATCTATAACAGCTTCAACTCAAGTCCAAGCCCGAATATTGAAGCATGGACGTATTTGCCCGACGTATTCTATACCTGGAATCAAAACGACAGGGCATGGAACTATCTCAAGCATATTATGGACAGCAGGTCCGATTATCCCGAGGTCTCCTTCACCGTCATCAGCGCCATCGCAACAGGGATGATGGGAATACAGCCTGACGCGCCCGGAAACAAGGTTACCACCGTTCCGAGGCTGCCCGGCGACCCCTCGGAGGTGTCAATGGTCGATTTGAACAACATTCCTGTAGGAGCGCACAATATCGAAGTCAAGCATGAGGGCAATGTAAAAACCACTCTTACCCACAATTCCGGCTCAGGCAGCATTACCTGGGAAGCACAGTTTCCCGGAACGTACTCCAGCCTTAATGTAAACGGCATACCGCAATCCGCAAGCACAAAAACCGTTAACGGGACCACACTGAGCTATGTCACTGTTACGGTACCCGTAAACCAAAATGCAGCCGTAGATACCGGAGCGGCTCCGCCGCAGCAGCAAACCAACCTCGTCACAAATCCCGGCTTTGAATCGGGGACCGGCGGCTGGACCTTCACAGGTTCCTGCGGAAGGGCCACAAACAATCCTCATACGGGCTCCGCGCTGGCGTATCTGGATGCAGGCGCCTCGAACAAGGTATCTCAAACCATCACAATCGGAAGCACCGGCGCATATACGCTCTCCGGCTGGGTTTCTGCCGGGGCCGCGGGCGGGGTATTCGGCATAAAGGTAAACGGCAGTAACAGGTCAAGCTTAGGCATCCCAAACAACACCCGATATAACCAGCAGACCCTGAGCGATATTTCTCTGAACGAGGGCGACAGTGTAGAAATATATGTCACCGGAGCTGCCTCCCGATGGGTAAATATTGACGATTTCTCCCTGCTGAAGCAGACCGAGGCTGCGGTAAACTATGTGAGCAATCCGGGCTTTGAGTCGGGGACGGACGGCTGGACCTTCGCAGGCTCCTGCGGAAGAGCCACAAACAATCCGCATACCGGTTCCGCGCTGGCCTATCTGGACGCTGGCGTCTCAAACAAGGTATCTCAAGCCATTACGATAGGAAGCACCGGCACATACACGCTCTCCGGCTGGGTTTCCGCCGCAGGTACGGGCGGAGTATTCGGCATAAAGGTAAACGGCAGTAGCAAGGCAAGCATAAGCATTCCCAGCAACACGGCCTACAATCATCAAAGCATGAGCAATATTTCTCTGAACACAGGAGATAATGTCGAGATATATGTCAGCGGAGCAACCTCCAAGTGGGTGAATATCGACGATTTCTCCTTAACACAAAATTAGGCCTGCCTTAAGGGGGCGTGCAAAGGCATGCTCCCTATTTTTTTTTGATATCCTCCATCGCTTTTTGTAAACGTTCGAAGCCCCTGTACTGATCCTTCAAGGCAGTAATCTGTCTTAAAAATTCCAGACGGATTATGAGGACTGCGCTATAAATACAGCTTCAAAAAAGAAAGCCGCGTAATTATCCACTGCTTCACCTATCCCTTGACCGCTCCGGCAATCAGGCTCTTTTGGACCTCGTTGCTCATGATGATGTAAATTATGATTGTCGGAAGGGTGGCAACCACAAGTCCGGCGCCGACAGGTCCCCATTTTGTCGTATACTGGCCGACCATCTGCTGAACGCCGACCGTCAGTGTCCTGAACTCGGTTTTACTGATAAAGGTAAGCGCAAACATGAGCTCGTTCCATGAAGAAAGGAACGTAAATATAGCTACAGTGGCAATGGCCGGCTTGAGCATCGGTACGATGATTCTGAAAAACGTACCGTAAATGGTACACCCGTCAAGCAGCGACGATTCCTCCAGTTCTCTTGGTATTCCCCTCAGAAACCCCACTAAAACGTACATCGCCATGGGCATTGCAAAGCCCACATATGGGAGGATAAGGCACCAGTATGAATTCAGCAGCTTGATCCTCGAAAAAAAGATAAAAAGCGGAAGTAGCGTCGCATGAATTGGTATCATAAGGCCCAGCAGCAGCAAAATGAGCGATGCCCTGCTCAGCTTCCACCTCATCCTTTCGATGGCATACGCGGCCATCCCTGCAAAAAGGCTTGTAACCGCTATGGTTATCGCCGTGACCAGAACGCTGTTCAAGAGATACAGGCCGACCTTGCCGTTGACAACGGCGGTTTTATAGTTCTCCCACAGCAATTTTTCAGGAAAGCCCGCAATATTTCCTCCGAAGATCTCACTGTTGCTTTTGAATGAAAAGAATACCAGCCATATAAAAGGATATATCTGTATAACCGCAAATACGATCAGAAAAGCGTACAAAAACAATTTACCAATGCTGAAGCTCTTAAAAACAAACGGTTTTTTTATATCATCCATAGTTATATCCCTTCCTTAAGTTGGGCATCGCTCGGAGCTCTGACCCTGAACAGCCTTTGAATCAGTATCGTCATAACAAGGCACTCGGCAATGATGAAAATAGCTATGGCGCTGCCGTACCCATACATGTTGCCGTGGAATATCGTATTGAACATGAGCGTGCTTGGAACCTCCGTGGCGTGCATCGGTCCGCCGCCCGTCAGCACATAGATAAGGTCAAAGGTTTTTAAGGAACCGATTACCGCGAATACCACGCAGACCTCCAGAATGCTCTTGATGAGCGGAATGATTATCAGAATCGACGTTTTTACCGGCGAGGCGCCGTCAATCCTGGCAGCCTCTATAATGTCCTGAGGAATTGATTTGATCGCCGCGTACATCAATAGCATATGGTAACCGATGTACTGCCAGACCAGAGGTATAAAAACCGCCATCAACGCTGTGTCCGGGTTCCCTATCCATTCACCCTTCCACGAGCTCAGGCCGATTTTTTCAAAAAGGCTGTTCAGCAATCCATACTGGGGGTTGTATATCTTCATCCACAGCTGTCCGATGACCACCGTCGATACGAGGACAGGAATGAAATAAGTGGACCTGAAAAAGCCCTCCCCTTTGATTCCCGATGAAAGTATCAGCGCGATTATCAACGCGATAGGGAGCTGTATGAATACAGACATCAAAGCCATGATGATCGAATTCCAGACCGCTTCCCTGAAGCCGTCGCTGTTATTGACGATCAGCTCCGCATAGTTGTTCAGACCTATAAAAGTGCCTTTGCCTATGCCGCCCCATTCCAGCAGGCTGTAATAACCCGAAAAGAAAATCGGAAGTACGACTATGCATAGAAAAATCGTAAATGCCGGAAACATGAATATAAATATCGCCTTTTTATCCTTCAAAACCCTATCCATATATGCGCCTCCACTGCGTCCCCTCGCCCTTTGCACATCTGGCGTCCCGTCAAATTGCCGGTATAAAAACTTGGAGGCATTTCAGCCTCCTCCATTTTTAATGGTATTTCGTCATTGAAACTTTTCTAATCGCCGGCGGCCGCGGATCTCTCCCCGGCCGCCGGCAAATCCTTCAGCCTCTATCTCTATTTCTTCTCATTTAATTTCTGCATTTCCTTGGCAAAGTTTTCAGGCGTGATCTTTGAGCCAAAGATCTCTGCAACAAGGTTCTTGTGGGTTTCCGCCTCTGCGCCTTCAAGGAAGGTATCCCATGCCAGGACATATCCCTTTGCGTCCTTGGTCAGCGCCATAATCTGCTTGGTAACGGGGTTAATCTCACCCGTCGCGGCCGGTACGTTCCATGTCGGCAAGCCCTCGCCCGAATTGTTGAGGTCTATGGCCATCTGCTCCGGAAAATACTTGGCCAGCAGGACTGCAGCGTCCTTAACCTTGGTATCGTTGCTTACGCAGAAGCCGTCTATCGAGCCGCCGAGGAACTCATTCGGATCGCCCTTCGCACCCGGCAGAGCAGGGAACTTCAAAGCCACGACCTTGTCCTTGACCTTGCTGTCGTCGCTCTGGATATTGCCGGCAAACCAGTTGCCGATGTAATACATCGGTACGGTGCCTTCCAGGAAGGCGGCATTTCCTTCGTCGTACGTCAGACCCATGTTTCCGCTGATAAATGCCTTCGCGTCAACAAGCTCCTTGAGTTTTGCCGCTGATTCAGCAAACTCGGGAGTATCGAAAGAAGTCGTCTTAGCCAATGCATCCAGACATGTCTGAGCGGTCGCGGTGCGCAGTGCAAACGCATTCTGCCAGAACATGCCGGGCCACCTGTCCTTCTCGCCGACGGTTATCGGCTCTATTCCCTTGGCCCTGAAAGCCTTGACCGCCGTCAAAAGGTCGTCGTAGGTTTCGGGTAGCTTAATGCTGTTTTGGTCGAAAAGCTCCTTGTTGCAATACAATGCCGCCACCCACTGATATGCTGTCAGCCCGTATATTTTGCCGTTGAAGGTGAAGTTCGTCGTATTGCCTGCCGCCAGTTTTTCCTTTGTCCCGTCGTTTAGGAATTCATCAAGCGCCAGTACCTTTCCGGCGTCTACAAACGGCTTGACAAATCCGGCGCCCCATGCGAAGAATACATCCGGGGCTTCGTTTGCGGCGATCGCCGTCTTCAGCTTGGTCTTGTAGGCTTCATTTTCCGTAGCGTCATGTTCGATTGTAATATTGGGATGATCCTTTTTGACATTTTCGAGCACTCTATAGAAAGCCTTCTTGTTGGAGTCGTCCGCACTTTCCGTCCAGAGCGTCCATAATTTTACCGTGACCGGTTCCAACTGCTTCGTTTCTTCCGCCTTGGTCTCTTCCGCCTTCGTCGCCTCATCGGCAACAGCCGGAGCATTCGCGGCAGGAGCCTCGGCAGCGGGCTTTTCCTGTGCGGCGCCGCAGGCAGCCAAACCCGCAATCATAACCAGCGCCATAACAATGCTCAGGATCCGTAATACCTTACTCTTCATACACCATCCTCCTCTTTATATTCCATGTTCGAACAAACCTGTAAATAAATCATACGGTAAGAATGGAATGAGCAGAATTGAATGAGTTTGCTAAAAGGTATAAATTTTTTGCTACTTATTTTGACTTTTTATATTCGTTTAAGCTGACTCCGGTATACTTTTTAAAGCAGGCGCTGAAATAATGCGAGTCGTTGATCCCGATTTCTTCGGCAATCTGGTACGCCTTTTTATCCGTCTCCTTCAGCAGCCGGATGGCATTTTCCATCCGCAGCCTGTACAGGTATTCGACGAACGGAAGGCCCGTCTCTTCCTTGAAGGTCCTGCTCAGATAGCTCAAATTGACGTAAAATTTCTTCGCCACCTCGGACAGCGACAGCTCAGAGGCCGAATAGTTGGTGTCGATATATTCCCTGACATCCTGTATGATTTTATTTGCCTTTTTGCCCTGCATATTGTTTATACATTGAATCGCCTTCAACGTGACCTTTTGAATATGCGTTTCTATTTCAGGGAGAGTATTCAATCTGAAGATCGTCTCAAACGGCTGCGAATTCCGTTCAAAAACCTCCTCCTGCCTGACCCTGGTTTCAACCAGCACATTCAGGATATTCGCAATAAAATTGCACGCAAATACCCTTACCTGCTCCTTTGAGGAAACCGACGACTTCAATTCATGAAAGGCTGTTCGTATAAGCTCCTCCGCCTTTTGCTTCAGGCCGGATTTCAGGTAAAAGCAGAAATTGCCCAGAATTGCGTAATCTATATTAGAAGCGTTATTCTCAAACGCGTATATATCCGAAAAGCTGACAACCTGGTTGTTGCCTATGATAAATCTGTATTTTAAAGCGTCGCAGGCTTCCTTATACGATACATGGAGCTTCTCTATTTTATGATAGGCATTGCCGATTCCGATATTTACAAAGCACTTCAGCCGGTTGATAAGCATCGGCTTTATAGACTCGCAGGCCTCCCACAGGTCAATGGAGCCGTCGTTGCAAATAATAACGGTCCTCTGGCTGTTATCCAGAAACAGATTTACATAGGGATCGTTTTTGAAATACTGCTTAATAAGCTCAATGCATCTTATTCTGAGCATCAGGTTCAATTCTTCATCCGCGTTTTCATGTTCTGCGGCATTGGACACATCGATTACCGCTATGCGGAACGGATCTTCGGTGAAGTCGATGCAGTAGTAGGCTATCCGCTCCTTCATCAGAGATAAATCGGCGCCGCTCTGAATCAGCTCGTTGAAAAGCTTATCCTTTAAAAATGGCATATTCTGCCGAAGCTGTTCCCTCAGCCTGTCGTATTCGTCTATCTGCGTCCTTTCCCTGATTATTTTCTCCCTGACCGTCAGTGCGGTCCTTCTTATTTCATCTTTATTGATAGGCTTTAGAAGAAAGTCTGCGATTCCGACCTTTATGCCCTTTTTTGCATACTCGAATTCCTCATGCCCCGTCAGAATGATTATCTTTATATGCGGATGCCTCTCGCTCACTT
The DNA here is from genome assembly GCA_023415815.1 of Bacillota bacterium. Taxonomy (GTDB): domain Bacteria; phylum Bacillota; class Clostridia; order Acetivibrionales; family DTU013; genus JAEZJL01. The sequence goes on from JAEZJL010000326.1 coordinate 6,648, forward strand.
TTTTGCTGAACTCAAGGCCGTCCATGGCCGGCATGCAGATATCCGCAAATATCATGTCGGGCAGGAGCCTGTCTACCATCTGCAGCCCTTCAACCGCACCTGCGCACTCGCCGGCTATCATAAGGCCTATATCCTCCCAGTTTATACAGGCCTTCAGCAGGTTTCTCACAAGGCGCTCGTCATCGATGATCAATACCTTCAAAAAATCCTTATCCACCTTTGACTTCCCCTTTAACCGGTATTTTGATTGTCACCCTGGTCCCGGCGCCCTTCAGGCTTTCTACAGATACGATGTCGTCCACGCCGTAAAATATCTTCAGCCGCTCGATGGTGCCCCAGACGCCGAACCCGGGATTATCCCTTTCGAGGTTTCTGCTGGTGAGCTGCCTGATTTCTTCTTCATCCATTCCTATACCGTCATCCGCTATTTGCAGCAAAATGCCGCTTCCCATATATCTGGCGGATACATAGATCATCCCTTTTGAACACTTTGGTCTTATCCCGTGGTAAAGCGCATTTTCAACAAAGGGCTGCAGGACGAGCTTCAGTATATAAAAATTTTTGACCCTTTCATCGATGTCATATTCGACGTCAAACATGTCCTCATAGCGGTATTTTTGTATGATGAGGTAATTGACAACCACATTGATCTCTTCTCCGATGGATATGACCTCTTTCCCTTTACTCAGACTCGTCCTGTAGTAAGTCCCCAGGGCCTGCATGATTTCGTACACGCTGTTGTTTTCCCCCGCGAGCGCCAGTGAGCTGATGGAATCAAAGGTATTGTACAGGAAGTGCGGCTTTATCTGGGCCTGAAGCACATCAAGCTCGGTCTTCCGCTTCATTTTCTGCTCATAAACGATTTTCTGGATAAGGTTCTGTATCTCGATGATCATTGCGTTATATCCGTCGCGGAGCCTGCCGATCTCGTCTTTCCCGGACTTTATATCCACTGTTTTGAATTCTCCGTTTTCTATCCCCTTCATAGACCTCAAAAGCTTCTTGATGGGTACGGAGATCAATCTTGAAACAATGATGGCGCCGATAAAAATCAATAAGCTGTTCCCGGCGATGACGGCTATAGTAATCAAGCCGAAAACGCCGGTTTCTTTCGAAAGCTCTCTTATGGGCATGATACTGACTACTTTCCAGTTGTTTTCAGGTATATTGAGGTACGCCGCCATATATTCGACATTGTCGTGCTTCCAGATCCTCCAGTTGCTTTTCATATCCGAACTGAGCTCCGCAAAGCCTCTGATATCAAAGCCTGTCGGGTTCCCGGTATTAACGGCTGTCTGGTTGTTGCTGTCAAGAATATTTACTTCGGTATTATAATCGCTGATGATGCTTTCCAGCGTCTTTCTTATCACTTTTTCGGAAATATTCACGATGATGATGCCCATCGTTCTTTGAGTGTTAAGGTCGTTAATTTCCCTGATCAGTGAGATATAGCTTGCTTCAAAACCCGACGACGGCTGAACCGCCGGTTTGAATACGCCTCCGGCATTAAGCCGGATGATGTAGCCTCCCCTTTTCTGCCTGACCTCCTTATACCAGTCCGCATTTTTTATGTTTTCGATGTTCAGGACCTGGACCGCGTCCTTATAGGCATAATTCCTTCTCCGGTTTTCATCATAAATATATACCGAAGAAATGGCCTGGATTCCGCCAATTAATCTTGCGATCGACGTGGTCGCCTTCAATTCGTTGTATAAGGAGCTGTCCGTCTCCGGATCCGTTCTTAAGGATTCCTGAACGTCTTCGTTTGCGGTGATTATCTTTGAATATTCGCTGCTCGTTTCTATCGTCGAGTTGAAATTTTCGCTGATCGAATTCAGCATCTGAAAAGCGATGTCGCTTATCTTGACGGACAGGATGCCCGTGAAAACCTGCTGGTAAAGTATGCTGCTTATTGCCAGTGAAATCAATAAAAGAATAAGATAATACATGATTATCTTCGTGCTGATGGAGAGGTCGGCCAGCCTCCCTTTTATTCCGGACAGTATCTCGTTCATCAGATTCCGTAAAATTCCGAACATGATGACACCCCGCCTTAAGGTTTTGTCCCCCCGAAACATTCATTACTAATTATACCAACAAACAGCAATTTCCGCTATATATTGTCTATAGTAGACGATAAAATTTTATTGCCGGCGGGCAATAAAACGAAAGACCCCTGATTTCTCAGAGGCCTTGCTGACCGGAAATGGAAAAAAGGGAAATTCTTTTTATCTATTTTGCTTTTCTTCTTTTTAAGGATTAAACAGAAACA
>JAEZJL010000342.1 GCA_023415815.1 Bacillota bacterium
ACACGTACGGACATAGTCCGCCACAGCAACATTTGTATTATACTTGATTTTTAACTATAATGCAATTACGCGAGTGCGTGTAGGAGTCATACCTATACGCGCTTTTTAATTTTCCCCCACAATAAAAATTGTGGGGGGATATAGATGGACAAGGCAGCCAGGGTAAGATTCAAGGAATTCATGGATTCCTGCGAGCTGACGAGGTACGACCAGTTGGAAGATGACTTCCAGAGAAGCGACTCCTTTGTAGGGCTTGCCATAGAGTACGAAGAGCTCTACGGCAAGCTGGAGGAATGCCTGACCGAGGACCAGCTCAAGCTGCTGAAGCAGCTTGAGGATGTCCTAAGCAGCATCGGCATCGAACGGGGCTTCGCCTTCTACAAAAACGGCTTCATGGACGCTGCCGATATCATCCAGCTTGTGATGGGCAGCCGGAAGGACATAAAGCTCAATGTCCAAATCGTTTGATTTCTCATATGAGCAGCTTGCGAGGGTACCCGTGTAATTTATTTTACACGGAACCTTCGTACTTTGTTTTAGCAAGCAAGAACAACCATGAATTAGCCTACACAAGGAATGCATGAAAGCAGATTCTACAATGTGTCATTTGCTTTCACATTAACCGACCCGCTGGCCTCGCTTAAAGCCTCCTCATACCGGCGACCTCCATGATTTTATAACTCCCAACCCATCAATCAGGCCCTGCCTGTAACAAAGCTTCAGCGATACATATTCTTCACCGCTGCGGGCGTCCAGGAAATCATCAAAAAGCTCTCTCAGGTCACCGGATAGAAGGGAAAGAATTTTATTCTCCAGCTCCTGGACTTTGCATCTTGCTTCAACGTACTCTCTGTTTTGCAGTACCTTAAGATGATACACCTCAAGATACCGGTCGCTGATGGCTTGTTCAATAACCTCATTGATCCCTGGTAATTTTAGTTTGCCCTCCATTTCCTTAACCTCCTGCTCTCCTGTATGACTACAGTATCGTTAATTACTGCCGTTTGTGCCTTTGGTATTTCCGCCTGCGAAGGAGTGGTGAACAATAATCGTATGTACTCCACTGGCTCCGGATACGTTATTTACATAATAAAAGCAGCATCAAACGCAAATATGTGGATTGTAAAGCCTTGCCGTCAACGACTTTAATTAGCTTTTACTTAATTTTACGACATAAATACAAAAAAAGAAAACGCTTGCCTCGAGAGCATTAAAACATCAAATGCTTTCAATCATTCTTGGTGCGGGCTGCATGTTTTTTTCACAGGATTGCTGGATTTATCTTGATAACCGGGCATTTCCGGTATATAATATAGTTGAAAAGCAGATGGGAGCTATTTTTTGTCAGGCTCAAGGTCAGCCGGTATTATGTCAACCGGTTTTTTTGTGCCTTTTTTAGCAAGCGGGGACGGTTCTTGCTTGCTACCAAAGGGGATATGGCTTCACTTTTTTAATTCCCTGCTCATTCGCCCGGCAGCATTCTTATCCCAAATTGCGAGCACCTCAATTCCAGGTCGGAACTAACTTTGATCCTGGTTATCGTTGCAAATTAATTGTGGAAGTCTTTCAAAGCGTTGAAGATATAATCGGTTCAAAGGAATATGCAGACCAATATTTATCCGACAACGAACATCAACTAAATAGACAATCTCAATAAACGAATCAGCCATAGGGATTTCATGAAAAATATTTACACGCGCATAAGCTTCAAACCATATCGACCGATTTAGCAAAGCGATAGAATTGCCCTATTATTACAAACACGGGCAAGTTATGCTGAAAAGCATCAGATATTCCAGCAATAAAAAACATAAGGATGTATCCGGGGCGATTTACGAAAGTGAACCGGCTTAAGCATTTGACGAATTAACCGCTGCTTAATAAGAATGTAATTTTTCCATAACGATTCTTCTTTATTATGAGGACATATAAATTTTAGGAGGTCTTTCATAATGAAAAAGAAAGTCAGCTTTAAATCTTTTACAGCGATAATGGCTCTTGTAATGCTCATATCGCTTCTTTTCAGCGCATGTGGCGCTTCGGGCGAACCGAGCGGCGAACAGACGACTACCCAGGAGACCCAGCAGGCGGCTGATACACAGACCCAGGAACAGCCCCAGGAAACCCAGGCGGCAGGTATTTCCGGCTCCGCAACGGCAGTCGGCTCTTCGGCCTTGCAGCCTCTTGCCGAGAAAGCGGCCCAGCTGTTCATGGAAAAGAATCCGGACGCCAAGATACAGGTTCAGGGCGGCGGCAGCGGAACCGGTCTGAAGCAGGTTGCTGAAGGCGCCTGCGAAATAGGCAACTCCGATGTGTTTGCGGCAGAAAAGCTTCCTGCCGACCAGGCTTCCACCCTTGTTGACCATAGGGTATGCGTGGTGGGCTTCGCAACGGTAGTTAATCCTAAGGTTACGGTGGACAACCTCACCAGCCAGCAGTTGATCGATATCTTCACAGGGAAAGTGACAAACTGGAAGGATGTCGGCGGCAGCGATATGAAAATCATCGTACTCAACAGGCCGGCGTCTTCGGGCACCAGGGCGACCTTCAAAAAATATGCCTTGAACGGGGCCGAAGAGGCCACGGGCGTGGCTCTGACAGAGGAGTCCTCCGGCGCCATAAAGAAAGCTCTTGCCGACAATGAAGGCTCGATATCCTATCTTGCGCTCTCCTATGTGGACGAAACCGTCAAAGTCCTCAAATACAATGATGTGGAGCCGATAGTTGACAATGTCAAGAGCGGCAAATATCCGATATGGTCCTATGAGCATATGTATACCAAGGGCGAAGCGGCCGGAGCTGCAAAGGCTTTTATCGACTACATGATGAGCGACGAATTCAAATCTACCATCACGGAAATGGGCTACATTGCAAATTCTGATATGACAGTAACAAGAGAAAATTGACAATCTGATTGTTTAACTTATTGCCTCCCGAATGGAACCGGTTGGCGGGAAAACCGCCAGCCTGTTTCATTGTTGGAGATCGCACGCTTGGTTTGGAACAATTCGGGGTAGGGGGCTGTTAAAATGACGAAATTCAAGCTGAAAAATATGAGCGGCAGCTACTTAAAGCATGAGCTGCCCGGGAGGGCGGTAGTGACATTATTCGGTATGTTCTTTATCGTCCTCACCCTGTGTCTTGTATTTTTTATCGCTTCAAAAGGCCTGGCCACATTCTTTCAGAACAAAATATCACCGTTCGAATTCCTGTTTTCACAGGTTTGGAAGCCTGACAGGGAGCCCGGCAACGGCGGTCCGGCCGTTGGAGCGCTGATTTTCATCGTCGGCTCGGTATCCATCTCCGCTCTGGCGCTTCTGATCAGCACGCCCTTCAGCGTCGCGGTGGCGGTCTTTATGACCGAAATATCCCAGACCCTGGGCAGGAAGCTGCTTCAGCCGGCAATCGAGATTTTCGTCGGCATCCCTTCGGTGGTATACGGATGGGTAGGACTCAGCATATTGGTTCCCTTTATAAAAAAGAATTTCGGGGGCTTTGGCTTCAGTCTGCTTGCCGGAAGCCTGGTATTGTCGATCATGATGTTCCCGACGATCGCAAGTATTTCCTGCGACGCGATCCGGGCGGTTTCTAAGGATTACCGGGAGGCTTCCTATGCCCTTGGCGCAACCCGGTGGCAAACGATTTACCGGGTGGTCGTGCCTGCAG
>JAEZJL010000307.1 GCA_023415815.1 Bacillota bacterium
GGCGAGAGCCATCCGGACTCCAGCCGTATATAATATTCCGACTCCTGCCGCTATGATTATTATAACCTCAAATACGTTAATTACAGTACAAAAGCTGAGCAGCACGTCACCACCCAGCCTTTGCTCCGCAAATATAAGAATAGAATGTCCTCAGTTCTTTTTACTTTCAAAATACTTATTGAGCTCTTCAACCAGGCTGTCCGCATCAATGCCATGTATAGCGCATGCATCTTCAATGCTTTCTCCGGAAGACGAGGGGCATCCGAGGCAGTGCATTCCGCTGTTCAGAAAAATCGGCACGGTCCCCTTATCCATTCTTAAAACATCGGATATAATCATATCCTTTGTAACCTGCGACATAATCCACCCTCCTTACAGGCTTATAACGGCGCCGGCGTTCCATGGGAGCCGTTGCCGTCAGCTAGTTTTAATTTATTATACACTATAATTTACTTAAAATATACCCTGAATTTATTATGTATATCAACTTTATAATGTTTTATATTTTCCCCTGCCGGACACATAAAGGTCATTTCCCAGGCTGTCGATTACGACAACAGCAGGCAGGTCCCGTACCACCAGCCTCCTGAGGGCTTCAGGTCCAAGCTCGGGAAACGCCAGTATCTCTTCGGATACGACAGACCTTGCGATCAGCGCCCCCGCGCCGCCTGTCGCCCCGAAATACACGGCTCCGTATTTTACCATGGAATCTACGACCTCTAAGTTTCTCAGGCCTTTTCCTATCATGCCGGCGAGTCCTCGTGCGACAAGTGCCGGAGCATAGGCGTCCATCCTGCCGCTTGTGGTCGGGCCGGCGGAGCCGATGACCTCGCCCGGCCGCGCCGGGCATGGCCCGACGTAATATATTATCTGCCCTGTGATGTCAAAGGGCAGCTCCTTGCCTTCGTCCAGCAGCGCTTTCAGCTTTTTATGGGCAGCGTCCCTTGCCGCATAGACAACCCCGCTTATCAGGACATTGTCGCCCGCCTTCAGTGCCTTTACCTCTTCTTTTCCCAGCGGGACCCGTATATGCTTCACATCGTTCATATTTTCTCCTCTGCAGGGCTTTCAGAGCCCATAGACATCTGCCTACAGCTCCGCCCCGGCGTGCCTTGTGGCATGGCAGCCCATATTCACGGCAACGGGCAGGCCCGCGATATGCGTCGGGTATACCTCTATGTTGACAGCCAGCGCGGTTATCCTTCCGCCCAGACCGGCAGGGCCTATGCCGAGGCTGTTTATTTTAACGAGCATTTCTTCCTCGAGGCTGCGTACATACTCAATACCGTTTCTGATATTTACGGGGCGCAGGAGGGCTCTCTTCGAGAGCAGGGCGGCCTTTTCCATCGTCCCGCCGATACCTACTCCGACAATGACCGGCGGGCACGGATTCGGACCCGCTCTGTCGACGGTCTCGGTGATGAAGGCCTTTACCCCCTCGATCCCGTCGGAAGGCTTGAGCATTTTTACAGCGCTCATGTTTTCACTGCCGAAGCCCTTGGGAGCGACTGTCAGCCTGAGGCGATCCCCCTCCGTCAGGTCGTAGTGTATGATGGCGGGAGTGTTGTCGCCGGTATTCACCCTTTCAATCGGGTCCCTTACGACGGAATTCCTGAGAAAGCCCTTTGAATAGCCTCTTCGGACGCCTTCGTTTATTGCGTCCCTCAGGCTTCCTCCGACGATATGCACATCCTGCCCGACGTCCGCAAATACCACGGCCATGCCCGTATCCTGGCATATAGCCATTTTCTGACCGGCAGCCAGGCCGGCATTCTCGAGCAGCTGGCACAGAACAGCTCTTCCGGTTCCGGATTCTTCGGCTTCTAATCCGCTCCGCAGCGCTTCGGATATGTCCTCGTTCAGGTAATAGTTTGCTTCAATGCACAGCTTTTCCACCGTATTGACGATATCATCCGTATGGATTTCCCTCATTTATCCCTCCGGCAAATAACAGTATTCATCCATTCTCATACAACATATTAATATAATGAAATCTAAAATTCAAGCTCCGGGCAGCAGGCGGCCGACGCAAATATTTAATATGCGGCGAAAAGACTTTTTGCATTTGCTTTGGTATAATGTAAGGGGACACACCTCTCCCGTCGGTGGACTGTGCGTCGAGGTATGTCCCCTTTTGACGCTGAAGCCACTTGGACACACCTCTCCCGTCGGTGGACTGTACGTCGAGGTATGTGCGCTTTGGGCGCTGGGGCGGTTGGACACACCTTTCCTGCAGAGCGTGTGGAAGGGGTATACTATAAAGTAAAGTAATTCGAAAAGAGGGTCGCCATTGAAACCTAAAAACATATTGGTATGCATTACGCAGCAGAAGACCTGTGAAAGGCTTATCAGGAATGCTGCAGACCTGAGGGACGAGTACAGGGGCAGCCTTTTTGTGATACATGTGGTAAAAAACAATCTGAATTTTCTTGATAACGTAAAGGAAGGCGAAGCACTGGAATACCTCTTCGGCATATCGAAGTCCGTGGGAGCCAATCTCTCCGTGCTCAAGTCGGACGAGATTGCTTCCACGATTGCCGGCTTCGCCGAGGATAACCGGATAGATTGTATTATTATGGGAGACTCTCCTTCGGAAAGGAAAGAGGATAAGTTCAAGACAGAGCTTGAAGCCCTTATAAAAAGCAATGTGGAAATAAAAATAATACCATAGGATATCATAGCCGCCTAATTTTCAATAAATTGCGTTTTTTGACTTTGTTGAAATATGTACTATGATAACAGAACTTTTTTTGTGGGTATTTTTTCATATGCAATTGAGTATTTGCCGGAATCATGTAGTTCTCAATGCCTAATTTATTCGTAAAAGCTTGACTTCATGCTACTTTCATTATAAAATAATGTCGAATTCCAAATATAGGAGGTTAAATAAATGAATAAAACAGATTTAATTAATTCAATCGCCGCAAAATCGGGCTTGAACAAAAAGAACAGTGAAGCTGCTCTCAACGCTTTCATTGCATCCGTTGAGGAATCCCTCGTCGGTGGTGATAAAGTAGTGCTTGTTGGATTCGGAACGTTTGACGTAAGGAAGAGGGCTGCAAGAAAGGGAAGAAATCCCCAGACCAAAAAGGAAATGCCTATTCCTGCTTCGACGGCTCCTGTTTTCAAGGCTGGCAAGGTTTTAAAGGACAAGGTCAACAAAAAATAATCAATCTCGCAGATAAAAATCCGAGGAGCTAAAAGTCCTCGGATTTTTTGGTTTCTATATGTTTTTACCGGGGCCGGGGGCTACTCCTCCAGCCTTTTCAGCTTGAGGCCCATGCCGATCCTCGCCTTGTCGGCCAGCGTATAGATAAACTGCGAGTTTGTAGGCTTTTCCTTGCCGAAATTCAGAAATATTTCAGATTTTCTGTCGTTTCTTGAAAGTCCGCCTTTTCCCCAGGCATTGTCGATTGCGCACCTTATGGCGCGTTCCACCTTCCGGGGCGTCGTATTGTATTTTGCCGCAATGCTCGGATATATGACCTTGGTGATGGAATTAAAAACGGCGGAGCCCGCAACCGACATCATGATAGCTTCCCTGAGATACTGGTAGCCGCTTATATGCGGCGGAATACCGGCGCTGTGAATAAGGCCTGTCACCATCACCTCCAGACTGTTGGTGCTCCGGCTCTCATGTGTGCTTTTCCTTATGGCGGGCTTCGGCTTTTCGCCGTTCCTGCCAAACGGGAAGATATATTTTTCCCTGTAGACCTGCCTTATGCGCGATACAAGTATCTCCACGTCAAAGGGCTTGACGATATAATACTCGGCTCCGAGGGTAATGGCCCTGTGGACGAACACATCCTGTCC
>JAEZJL010000341.1 GCA_023415815.1 Bacillota bacterium
GAACACGCGCTTATCCGTCAGCATGGCGACATAGTTGTCAAGGCCGATGAAATGCCTGGGCAGCGTCCCCTGCCAGTCGGTAAGGCTAATGACAAAAGTAAACAGTATGGGAAAAAGCGAAAAGGCAAAATAGAGCAAAAGATACGGGCTTATGAACAGATAAGGCGTCAGTCCCCTTTTCGTATGATTCATCGGAAATCACCTCACAAAATAGAGTCCTTGCTTGAAAATAAAATGCCGCGGATAAAGGAGGTCCGGACCTCCTTTATCCGCTTTCCGGTGATCCGACTATTCCTTCAGATCCGGAGCCTTTGTCTTGAGCTCGGTCATGAGGACATCGAACGCCTGCTGCGCGCTCTGTCCCTGGTCAAGCGCCCTGAGGGAGCTGAGCGCCGAGTTCTCTATGGTCTGGTCGTAGTCCGTCATCGGGGGTATGATGATATTCTCCATGTCGAGGTATTTCTGGATAGTATTCTGGCCCTTGAAGTACGGGTCGGAATTCCCGTAGAACCCGGGCGTTTCAGCCGCAGGCTTGTAGCAGGTCGGGACGCCGTTGACGCGCGAGAACGACTTTGCGCCCTCATTGGACAGCGCGAGCCATGAAATCCATGTCCATGCCAGCTTCTTCTTATCGTCGGGCTTCGCCTTCGGGATTGCTCCGGCCGTGCCGCCCCAGGATGAGGAGCCGCCGGGCATATTCATCAGGCCGTACATGTCGTTGCCGTTCTTGTCGTTGGGCTTGAGGGTCCACGGTATGAACCAGGTCGGGCAGGGCCAGAAGATGGCCGAGCCGTTGGAGAAGCTTGTATTCCACGACGGCGAGAACTGTACGTCCATGCCCAGCGCATTATCCTTTACCATTTTTTCGATCGCATTAAAAACCTCAAGATAAGAATTCCTGAAGGTGATTTTTTTGTCCATCACCAGAGGCTCGGTCACCTTGGAGGACATGGCCTGGAATACGTCGTCCGAGCCGGCGAACAGCTTCACCTTTCCGCCGCTCTTGTCGGAGACCTCCTTGCCCTTGGCGATGACGGCGTCCCAGTCCGGGAACATCTTTTCCATATCCGCGGGCTCCTCTATTCCAAAATACTGCTTGGCAAGGTCCCTGCGGTAAAGCAGGCCGCACTGGCACATATCCCACTGCACGCTCACGATCTCCTTGCGCTGGTTTTCCATCAGCGGGATCGCCCAATCCACGACCTGGCTCCTGTCAAAGCTGTAAGGAGCCTTTTCGAGGTTTTCCCAGAGGTCCATGGCCATTTCACTGGCCCTGCGGCCTATTTCCATGAATACTACGTCCGGGAGCTCCGATCCCGAAGCGACGGTCGCCTGAAGCTTTTCTTCAAAATTCGGGACCATGACCCAGTTGATTTTTACATTCGGATAATATTTGTTGAAGTCTACCGCGCCGTTCTGTTCATAGTCGCCCCATGCCCAGAAGGTCAGATCGCCTTTGATGTCGGTGTTGACTTTGGAGGTGTCGATTTCAGCCTTTGAATCCGCAGGCTGGTCCGCAGTGGCGCCTGTGTCTGCTTTGTCTTCTGTTGCAGTATTTGCCGATGGTGTGCTTCCGTTTGCGCCCGGCCCCGACTGGACACAGCCAGCCAGGAGTCCCATGATCAGGACGATAGCCAGGACACTTGTTACGATCCTTTTCTTTGCCATTTGTACGTCCTCCTTTAAAATATGTGTTTATTACCACTTCAGCCATAAAAAAGCATGACCGAAACAATAATCAGACTGAAAGATCATCCTGAAATATAAGAAGGCTCACATGGATTGGTTGTCTATCTATATGCGATGGTATTGGCCCTGACATCAAGAAGATGCTTTATCTCGCTGTCCAGCTTGAGGACAGTCAATGTAACGCCCTTCATATCGAGCGACGTAAAATAGTTGCCTATCTGAGGCTTGTATAATATAAGGCGTCTCGCCCTCAGCATTCTCTGCAATTCATTGAACAGCACATACTGCTCCATCAGGGTGGTGGACCCCAGACCGGACAGTATCATGGATATTTCGTCGCCCTCCCTGAGCTGCAGCTCGGGAAGCACAGACTTCAGCATGAGCTCTGCCATGCCTACCGCAGTTTCAAGCTTCATGGATTTGACGCCCGGTTCTCCGTGGTGACCGATGCCGAATTCCATAAAGCCTTTGTTTATCTGGAAATTGGGCTTCCCTGCCGCCGGAATGGTGCAGGGCTGCAGTCCGATGCCTATGCTCCGGCAGTTTTCCTTTGTCCTTCCGACCATTTCCATGACCTCTTCCATGCTGCAGCCTTCCGCAGCCATAGCTCCCGCCACCTTCCACAGGAATACGATCCCGCAGTTTCCGCGGCGGTTTTCCATCTTTTCAAAAGGAGCCGAGGCGACATCGTCGTTGGCGGCGATCTGCCCGACCAGGATGCCCTTCTCCCTCGCCATGTCGATCGCTATTCCCAGGTTGAATTCGTCGCCCTTGTAATTCCCGCAGAGGCATAATACGCCTTTTCCGCTATTTGCCGACACAATAGCGTCGTAGAAATCCTTCGGAGTGGGCGATGAAAAAATATCCCCGACGGCTACGGCATCGATGAGGTTTTTGCCCACATACCCCAGAAACGAGGGTTCGTGGCCGGAGCCTCCGCCCGTTACGAGCCCGACCTTTCCGGAGATCGGAGCCTTCCTGTATTTAAGAACCCTGGAATTGGAGGTGGCCTCGTAGATATCTCCGTGAGCAAGCAGTATACCGTTAATCATTTCATCCACGATATAAAACGGATTGTTCTGTATTCCCTGCATCCTGGTTTCTCCTCCTTCAGATTCCTTCAGGTATTGCGGCGGCTTCTCCGGACCCGGCAGCTCAATGCCTGTGCAGCTTCACATGATAGCCTTCCCCCGAAAAGACGGCCGAAAGCTCTTCCAGCCTGCCCTCTGCGAGCTCGGGAAAGTCGTGGTATTCCCTCCACAGGCTCCTGTATTTTCCCTCAGCCAGCCTGTGGTATCCGAGCATTTCGATCTCCGGCTTCACCCCGAAGCCCCGTATATGTTCCAATATTCCCCGCATAGACTCAGCGTCGTCATTGAAGCCCGGTATGATGGGAATGCGAATAACAATATGGTTTTCCTCTTTTTCCAGCTTTTCAAGGTTTTCCAGTATCAATCGGTTGCTTGCTCCCGTATATTTCATATGCTTTTTATCATCAACCGTTTTAATATCGTACAAAAACAGGTCCACCATGCCCGAGATATCCTGAAAATTGGACCAGTTGACATATCCGGCCGTCTCGATTGCCACATGGATGCCGTTGCTCCTGCAGTGAGGTATGAGCATACTTAAAAATCTGCTCTGCAGCAGCGGTTCTCCGCCCGAGAAGGTTACGCCTCCGCCCGAGGTCTGGTAAAAAGGCTTGTCGGCGATTATCTCCTTAAACAGTGACCTTACCGTATATAATCCGCCAGTCCTCACAAGCGCCATGGAACAGCAGGCGTCCGCGCAAGAGTAGCATTTCACGCACCTGGCCCTGTCGTATTGGAGCACGTCCCCGGAAAAGGACAGCGCTCCGGACGCACATGCTTTTACGCACATGCCGCATTTAATGCACTTTGCGGAGATATACCGGAGATTGTCGTCGTCGTCCAGGCACTCCGGATTGTGGCACCAGAGGCAATTCATCGCGCACCCCTTCATAAATACGGTGGTGCGTATGCCGGGTCCGTCATGTATTGAGTATCTTTGTATATTTGAAACCGTTGCGCTAAGTTCGTCCGATATCATGTCAGCCACCCTTTGCATCGTTAATAATGTAAGGTCATTATGCCAAGTATCCGCAAAGCGGGCTTGCCCCGCGCAAGGACTATCCGTGCGCAGTCCGGCTTATGATCTCGTCCTGTACCTCCCTGCCGAGCCCCACAAAATAAGTGCTGAAGCCGGCTACGCGGACCACCAGGTCGCCGTACGCGGCAGGGTCGGCCTGCGCCTTCCGCATGGTATCGGCGGATACGGTGTTTATCTGCATCTGCATGCCGCCCAGCCTGAAAAAGGTATCGGTGAAATCCGCAAACTTTTCCAGGTCCTCCTCGCTCTCCAGAGTAGCCTTGTTGAATTTTATATTGAAGGTGTATCCTCCCGGCCAGTATTCCACCGCGTTCACATCCGCCATGTTCCTTACGAGCGCGGTCGGGCCCTCCCTGTCGCTCCCCTGGCAGGCTCCGACGCCGTCCACCAGCGGCTCCCCTTCCCTTCTGCCGCTTGGCAGCGCGCCGGTCCTCTTCCCGAACCTGACATGCAGCTCGACCGGCCATACGCCGCAGCTGAAATTGTCCCCCCTGGGTCCGGAATACTTTTCTACGGCTTTTTTATGTATCGCACAAATCCTGTTGTACAGATTGACCGGCTTTTCGCCGCCGTTGCCGAATTTCACCGGATAGCTCTGCAGGCGCTGCCTCATTTGCTCCCGGTTCCGGAAATTGGTCCTCAGCGCGATAAGCAGCTCCTCCGCCGTGAAGGCGCCGGTCTCGAACAGGAAACGCTCAAGCGCCAGCAGCGAATCAACCACATTGGTGACGCCGAGCACACATACGGTGGGAAAATTGTAATTGACGCCCTCGGTCAGGTCACTTGCACGTTCGATGCAGCCGTGCATGAGCGCGCTCATGATGGGATACCCGAAGCGGTCGCGCTGAGCCCTGGCGGCGGCGTTGACCATTTCCACATTGTGCAGCACCGCGTTTTCAATCTGCTCCGTATATGCCTTTATGACGTCGTCGATAGACCTGAAATCGGTGAGATTGCCGCTGTCGGGCCCGAGCTGCCTCTGGCTCATGAAGGTCCGTCCGTTGTTCATGGCAAGCTCCAGGCATTTGGCAAGGTTCAGGTGCCCTCCGAGCGTTGCGCCGTGCGTCTCGCCCATCACCGAAGGCTCTACGCATCCGACGACGCCGTAATTTACCGCGTCCTCGAACGGCACGCCCCAGGACATCAGCGAAGCGATCATCTTATCGTCGGAGTAAAGCGACGGCAGTCCCGTCCCTATGCGTATGCTGCGGTGGGCGAGCAGCCAGAACTCCCTGTTCAGCTTCTTGTGCCAGCGCACGCTCACCAGAGGAGTGTTCGACCTGATTTTCATCTGGGCGTTGATGATCATAAAGGACAGCTCGTTGGCCGTATCCTTCCCCTCGAAATTGCTTCCGCCGAGGGACAGATGCGCAAACTGGTTCACCTTGACCGGCCATATGGCATTTTCAATGAATTTTATCATGAAATTCTCGACCAGCTGCTCGGCCTTTTCCCAGGTGAGCCTTCCGCACTCTATATCTCTCACCAGGTATTCGTTCAAATATCTGTCGAGGCCGCTGACCGAGATGCTTCCGGCTTTTTGCTCGATGACGAAGGCCTGGTGCACGAACCAGAAGGACTGCAGCGCCTGCTCAAAGGTTTCTGCGGGCTCAAAGGGCACCCTCCGGCAGTTTGCCGCTATCGCGGCAAGCTCCTCCCCGCGCCGGGTGCCGCAGGCTCCGGCCGCGAGCTCCTCTGCCAGCGCGGCGTAGCGTCCGGCCCAGTCGGCCACCCCCGTCCAGGCTGTTATCACCGAGTTCAGAAAGTCGCGCCTGCCGTTTTCAAAGGGCGAAATCTGCGAGAGCCTTTCGTTTACTTCCCGCAAAAGCCCCGAAATTCCATTCCTGATAATGTATTCATAGTCTGCTATGATATGTCCGAAGCCCTCGTAGCTTCCGGGCGCCAGCCCGCACACCAGCTCCTCCTGTATCCTGCCGGTCCATTCGGAAAGGAGGCCTTCGTATTCCTCGAAGAGGAACCTGTTCTCCCATCGTTCCTCTCCGTCCTCAACATAAAAGGGAGCC
>JAEZJL010000371.1 GCA_023415815.1 Bacillota bacterium
GGTAATTTTATTAAGGTACTTCTGCTGGATATACACGTACATCCAGAGATTCCCAAGGTCGGACACCGTGCCTGCGCTTGCGCCGGCATTTATGATCTCTCCCAATTCCGCATTTCTCGTTATAAAAGTCCCGTCCAAAGGGGATTTGATCTTGTATTTCTCAAGGGTGAGCTTCGACTGCTCAAGTGCGGCCCGGGACTGCTCAAGGTCGGCTTCGGCTGCCTGTATCGTCTGGCTTGTGGAGCCTTTTTTCAAAAGATCCAGCTGGGCGTTCGCGGATTCCAGCTGCGCCCTGGCCGATTCCAGCTGCTTTTTGGCCACATCCAGCTGCTGCCCGGCCGTGTCGACCTTGTATTTCGCGTCGAGCAGGTCGTTTTCGGAGGCGTTTTTTGAGTCATAGAGCGATTTGACGTTATTGTATTTTTCCAGCACGTAATCGTAGGAGGTCTTTGCGGTATCCACTCCGGTGCCGGCGTTTTTGACCGCCAGGTTGGCCGATTTTGCCGCCGCCTCGGCCTGCTCCAGCTGCTGCGGGCGCGTGCCTGCCTTAAGCTCGTCAAGCTTCGCGGTCTTCAGCTTCACAACGGCCTCCTGCTGCTTAACGGCAAGCTCCTGGAGCCTTCCGTCCAGCTCTGCGACGATGTCGCCCTGTTTTACCGCATCGCCCTCCTCCTTGTCGAGCTTGATTATCTTGCCCGAGGCTTCGGAAAAGACGTCTACCTGGGTGGACTCGATCGTCCCGCTCAGTTCCAGGCTTTTTGCCTCCCCGCAGCCCGAAAGCATCAGGATCGTGCTGCAGGTGAGCGTTATTGCCAAAATATTTCTTAACAATCTCTTCCTCATGATTTTTCCTCCTCCGATATCCCGTTTGCGCTCTTTTCACCGGCATTTTGAGGAGCTATGCCGTACAGCAGCACGACCAGCATTTTATCAACTTCGGCTTCAAAGTCGTCAATGACCAGCTTTTCGCCGAAAAGCTTTTTCTGCGCAATCAATAAAAACATATTTCCGAGGGCGCTCCTGAAGATCACCAGCGGGTCTATATCGCCCCGCATCAGGCCCTTTTCAGCCATCCTGGCATGAAATTCGCCGAAGGCCGCCGAGGCTTTCACGATAATATTCTGGTAAATGGCCTCGCGGACGTCCTCGTGGTACATCGCCTCGGTGACGATGATCCTTGCCATGGGGAAGAAGGAGTCGACGATTTTCAGGCGGTCATAAATAAGCTCCTTCATGATGGAGCGAAGGTCTTTGTCCCCGGATGTATTGAATATTTTTTCGACGCCGTCCATGACAATTTTGCCGCTGAACAGGTTGATGGTCTGTATCAGTATACCCCGGAGTATGTCCTTCTTAGTCTTGAAATACCTGAAAATAGTGCCTTCCGCTATGCCTGCGCTTTTTGCGATTTCACTTGTGGTAGCGGCGCTGAAGCCCTTTTCGGAGAAAATTTGTATGGCCGACTGAAGTATTTTTTCCTCCTTTTCCGGGAGATTCAGGCCTGAAAAATCCATCTGTTCCATTACCGCAGCCTCCAGTTTTAATAAATGAGTGAGTACTCACTCTTATTATAATGCGTTTTTTCGACCTGTGCAAGAGGCGGTAAAAATTATCTTGCCCTTCTCAATTCGGATGGGGAGAAGCCTGTATAGCTTTTGATGCTTTTTGAGAAATGGAAGAGGTCCCTGAAGCCCGTCGCAAGAGCGACTTCCTTGACAGGCATTGCGGAGCCGGCCAGGAGCGTCCTGGCTTTTTCAAGGCGGAGGCTTTTGATATAGTGCATGGGAGCGCACCCGAGATGCTTTTTGAAAAATCTTATGAAGTAGTTGGGATGGAGATAGACCGTCCTTGCCAGCTCTTCAACGGTTATGTCGCCGGATAGATGATTTTCAATATATTTCAGGACGGTGTCAAGCTTTTCGGCGGCTGGACTGTCGGGGGAGCTGACGGGCTCGGCCCCGCAGCCTTCGAGGAAGCAGGCGATAATGGAATAAATCGAAGCCTTTGCCTTCAAAACCGAGGCCATACCTCCTCCGGAATAGTTCTCAAGCAGGTTTGCGAAAAGCTCTTTCAGCCTTGGCAGATCTTTATTTTCAACGTCTATGAAATAGGGTGTCCGGATGAGGTCAAACAGGTTCATGTCTCCGACCGAGGCAGTGAAATGGCACCAGTGCTTCAGAAAAGTGTTTTCGCTTACGGCGCCGTAGGACTGCTTTACGCCTCCGGGCATCAGGAACAGCTGGCCGGGCCGGGGATAATAGTCCCTGCCGCCGATTCTCAGCCAGCCTTCACCGGCGTATATCAGGTAGAATTTGTTGTAGGCGGGGGTGTAGTCGATATCGCGCCAGTCCGTGAAGCATTTCGTATACCCGGCAAGCGTTATGTCGACCTGCATGTTTGAAAGGTAGTTTTTAATCAGCAGACCTCCGGAACTGTCCATAAGCCGTCCTTTTCCGTTCCATCTATGTTAGTTTCCAACAAGCGAAAGTTAGTCCTGTCGGGTTCGATTATAACTATATAACTGATAAAATGGATTTGTCAATCAAACGATAAGGAGGCTTCGGTCATGAATCAGGTGATAGAGGAGAGAAACAGGCGTACGGAATGGTTCCTTGAGGATAGGTTCGGTATGTTCATCCACTGGGGGCTTTATGCAATACCGGCCAGGGGCGAGTGGGTGAGGAGCGTCGAGAGGGTAAGCAATGAGGAGTATCAAAAGTATTTTGAAGAATTCGACCCCCAGAGGTATGAGCCCCGTAAATGGGCCAGGGCTGCGAAGCAGGCAGGCATGAAATACGCCGTGATGACGGTCAAGCACCACGACGGCTTCTGCCTCTTCGACAGCGCCCTGACGGATTACAAGTCCACCCGGACGAAGTGCGGAAGGGACCTTATCAGGGAGTACGTCGAGGCGTTCCGCGCGGAGGGCCTAAAGGTCGGCTTCTATTATTCGCTGCTGGACTGGCATCATGAGCACTATCCTTCCTACGGGGACGCTTACCATCCGATGAGGGACAATGAGGCGTACAAAGGGCGCGAATATGACTTTTCAAGGTACCTGGACTACATGCACGGTCAGGTAAGGGAGCTTTTGACGAACTACGGAAGGATAGATATCATCTGGTTTGACTTTTCATACGGAGAGCTGACGGGGGAGGCCTGGAGAGCCGCTGAGCTCGTTGAGATGGCGCGCTCGCTGCAGCCTCATATCCTGATAGACAACCGGCTGGACGCAAGCGGTGAAAAGGGAGGCAGCATAAAATCCGCGAATCCCTGCAGCTATTCCGGCGACTTCGCCTGCCCGGAGCAGGTCATCCCGCCGGAGGGGGTTGTGGACGAAAGCGGCGCGTCGCTGCCATGGGAGGCCTGCATTACCTTGAACAACAACTGGGGCTATGCGGCGGCGGATAGTGATTATAAATCGCCGTCCCAGGTGATCAGGGCGCTGGTGGAATGCGTGAGCAAGAACGGCAACCTTCTCCTGAACATCGGGCCGGATGCGAAGGGGGAGTTTCCGGAAAGGTCGCTGGAGATTCTTTCCGAGGTCGGCGGATGGATGGAGAAAAACAGCGCAAGCGTATATGGATGCGGGCGCGCCATTTATAAAAAACCTGAATGGGGGCGTTATACGCAGAAAGGGAAACGGCTGTACACTCATATTTACGAAAGGGGTATAGGGCCGATCTGCCTGAAAGGAATGGAAGGCAGGCTCAAAAAGGCAAGGCTCCTTGCGGACGGCTCGGAGCTCAGGCTTGAACGCCCGTGGAACACCCGGGAGTATCCGGACGACGCGTACATAGATTTCAAGGGGCAGACGCTGCCGGATGCAAGGGATACCGTCGTGGAGCTTGAGCTGCTTTGAAACATTTAATTTGCGATTGTGAATATTAAGCCTGTTTAATTGAAAAATATGATTAGTACCCCGGCGTTTTCGCTGCGGTGCCATTAATTGGACAGGAGTATTCCATTGACTGCTAAAGCCGGACTTTTCAAAAACTATGCAATATACGCCGGGATCGGTCTTGTGACCGGCGCCGCCAACGGGCTTTTCGGCTCCGGAGGCGGCACCGTCGCCGTCCCGGCCATGGTGCTGCTGCTCGGCGCCGATGAACACAAGGCCCACGCTACCGCCATTTCCATCATCCTCCCGCTCACCGTCGTGAGCTCGGTTTTTTATATCGCCAACAGTTACGTGGACTGGGGCATGACCGTCAAGGTGGCCCTCGGCGGGCTTGCCGGCGGCTATATAGGCGCCAGGCTTCTCCAGGTATGCTCCTCGAAGCTGCTGCGCAAAATTTTCGCCGCCTTCATGATCGTTGCCGGCGTAAGGATGATGATGGGCGGATGAGCGGGAAGAGAGGGTGCGACAGGGGGACGGTTCTCCATCTGTCGCAGCGAAGCGACTCACGCCTGCGACAGGGGACAGTTCTCTATTTGTCGCAACGCAATGGCTTCCCAGTTCGCCTGGCCCACAATTCTACGGAGCTGTTCCCACTTCCGAATGACAGAGTGATTAGGGACGTTTCGAGTGATTAGGGACGTTTCTGCAGGATGTAATAGCCCAATTGTGGAGAACTGTCCCCGGTACGCTGCGACAGAAAGAGAACAACCATGAAAAAGGTTTTACACAGAAGAATGCATGAAAGTTGTATAATTTTGGTAAGCTTTCACATTAACCGTCCCCTGTCGCAGAAAGGAGAGAATTTTGCTTCAAAGCATTATTTTGTTTGTCATCGGCCTCGCGGCGGGTACGATAAGCGGGATGGGCATCGGCGGCGGTACGATACTGATACCGGCGCTTGTGCTTTTTGTGAAGCCGGAGCAGCACATCGCGCAGAGCGTCAATCTGCTCTTTTTCATCCCTACCGCGGTCATTGCGCTCATCATACACATAAAGAACAAAAGGGTTGACTTCAAAATGGCGGTTCCCATCATCGTATTAGGCCTCATCGGCGCTTTTATCGGCTCGCGGCTGGCGCTGACCCTCCAGGGGACCGACCTCAGGAAGTGGTTCGGTATTTTTCTGCTGGCAATGGGAGCCTATGAGATGTTCCGGAAGGTTTCGGACAACAAGGCCAAATAGCAGATCCCGCCGCAATATCATAAAACTGTATATACAAAAATTAGCTTATAAAAAAAATCATCAAAAAGTCGGGTTTAGGGATAAGCTTTTTATTTCCTCAGGTTCAATTTGAGCCTTTCAACTGAAAGAACTTCCGTGATCCGGATAGATCGGCTCTGCCACACCAAAAATAATTTTCATCTAGCTTTTATAATACTCGTTCAAATTTACGATGCTGATAACAGCCAAAATATATTATGCTTATTGAATATTGCCGGTGTGATTGAGAGACGCTGCCAGATTAAATAGTCCGATAATGCAGAACTGTCCCCCAGCTACGATAATGCAGAATTGTCCCTCAGCCAGCGGAGCCGCTACGCCGCGACAGATAGGCAACCGTCCCATGTCACAGTGAGACTCTGCCGCCTCATGAAAAGTCTGATAATGCAGAACTGTCCCCCAGCTACGATAATGTAGAACTGTCCCTCAGCCAGGGGGCCACTTCGTTGCGACAAAAGTAGAACCGTCCCCCGTCGCACCATTTTATGATATAATAGCTTTGCATATTCAAGAAAGGACATGTTTAGCAACTTGCTGCAAGGTGTGTCTTTCTTGTTTGATGCATGGAGGCGAGGCTGTTGGCGGATAAGATAAAAATACTCATCATCGAGGACGACGCGGACATAAGCAATCTCCTCAGGAGGATCGCCGGGGAAAGCGGGTACGAGACCAGACAGGCCTTTTCCGGCACCGAGGGGCTTTTGTACATAAAGCAGGAGGAATGGGACCTGGTCCTGCTGGACCTGATGCTGCCCGGCATGTCCGGGGAGAATGTCCTTGCGGAGATACGCAGGGACAAATTTATGCCCGTCATCATAATTTCCGCAAAGACGGATAAGGACGACAAACTCGAGGCGCTCCGTATCGGAGCCGACGACTACATCACGAAGCCGTTCGACATCGACGAGGCTGCGGCACGCATAAACGCACAGCTTCGCCGCTTCACCCGGTTCCCGGGAATGTCCCGCGGCGCGGCGCTTCTGCGCTCCGGCGGCCTCAGTCTGAATACCGAAACGCGGGAGGTTTTTCTGGACGGCGCTCCGATCTCCCTTACCGCCCACGAGTTTGATGTGCTGCAATTGCTCATGGCGCATCCGTCAAAGGTCTTCACAAGGGCGAACATATTCGAGCATGTCTGGAAGGATGATTTTCTGAAGGACGATAACACCATAAACGTACATATCAGCAATATAAGGACAAAGCTTGCCGCGGCGTCGCCGGGCTGCGAATACATAAAAACCGTCTGGGGAGTGGGCTTCAAAATAGCAAAGCAATCTTAATGCTTTCTTAATAAATTCCTTAAGCTTTTTAAAGCTCTCCCTGCTATTCTTGTTAAAAACAAGAGAGGTGATCGGATTGGGAGAATACATATTGCGGACCATCGACGTCTGCAAGAAATACGGAGGCCGGTATGCCCTGGACCATGTCAATATGGAAATCAGAAAAGGGCAGATTTACGGCTTCATAGGCTTAAACGGCGCGGGGAAGACGACGCTCTTCCGCGCGGTATGCGGGTTGACGCCGGTCTCTTCGGGCAGCATAGAGCTTTTCGGAGAATACGGACAAAAAGGGCTCGATGCCGCCCGCAGCCGCCTTGGCAGCATGGTTGAGACGCCCGGGCTCTACCCGGGCATGACTGCGGAGCAGAATCTCGAGGTGCAGAGGCTTCTGACGGGTACGCCAGGACGGGGCTGCATAAAGGATGCCCTGCAGCTTGTGAGTCTGACGGATACCGGGAAGAAAAAGGTGAGAAATTTTTCGCTTGGTATGAAGCAGCGTCTGGGTCTTGCCCTTGCCCTCATAAGCAGCCCCGAATTCCTGGTGCTGGACGAGCCGGTAAACGGACTCGACCCGGCCGGGATTGCCGGGATCAGGGAGCTCCTGAAAAGACTTTCGGAGGAGCGCGGCATTACCATATTGATCTCCAGCCATATTCTCAGCGAGCTTTCACAGCTTGCGACCTGCTACGGCATTATTCATAAGGGAAAGCTTCTCAAGCAGCTCACGGCCGGCGAGCTTGAGCAGGAAAGCACGCAGTGCCTGCGGATAGCCGTAGGCGACCCCTCCGCGGCGGCGGTGGTTATTGAAAAGGAGCTGGGCGGCGTGAGGTTTGACGTGCTTCCCGACAATATAATAAAGCTTTACGGCTTCCTCGACAGAAGCAGGGAGGTCAACGAAAGGCTCTTCAGGGCGGGAGTGCCGGTGGATTCGATCACACGCTCCGGACAGGACCTGGAAAGCTACTTTATGAATCTTACGAAGGGGGCGGGATACGATGCGTAATGCCATGCTGGCCGAGCTGTACAAGCTGAAAAACAGCAAATTGCTCAAAGTGCTCATAATTATCGACATTGTCTTACCGGTCTTTTTATCCCTGCACGCCACGGATTTCGACCCTCACATCAAAATTCCGGGTCAGTACGCGGTCTATTTTCTTCCGCCGCTTTCGTTTTTTATCACGGCAATGCTCGTACTTTTCTGCAGTACCAGCATTACCGGCGAGTTTTCAAGCTGTACGTTCAAGAATGCCATTCCTTCCGGAATAGGAAGAGGGCGGCTCTATTTTGCCAAGCTGGCCTCGTCCTTTCTGGTGATGCTTTTGCTGGCGGTTTTGATGACGGCGGCCCTGACAATTACAAATACCTTTATAAACGGGTGGCATGCGCCGGAGACATTCGCTTCTGAAATAATCGTTTTCGCCGCGTGTATTTTGTTCCTTGCGGGTTATGCGGCAATATTCAATGCGGTTTCTTTTCTGACCCGGCGTCCGGGAGCGGCCATGGCAGTCAACATGGTTTTATTTTTCAGCGAACTGATATTGCTTCTTAATCTGGGAAGCAGAATACGCTTCAGGGATCTGCTTTTATCGACATATATCCAATATCTCTTCCCGCCTTCGACCACGCGGGTTTCATTCCAGGAGCTTTTATTCAGTGATACGATGCTGAACGGCATACTGCTTGCCGCGGCCGTCATTATCGTAACCGCGGTATCTGGCAGCCTTGCTTTCAGAAGATACGAAATCAAATAACCGGGGAAAGGAGGCGGTCTGACATGCTCTGGATAATCATCGTTCTGGCGCTTACGGCATTGGCGGCATGCGCCCGCCTCTTTTTCTTGCGCCGTGAGCTGGCCCGCATAACGCGGGATTTGAGCGAAGCGGACGACGGAGCTTCAAACCGCCGTCTCAGGCTAAAAACCGGCGACGGGCGAATCGGAGAGCTGGCTGCCTTGATAAACAGCCTCATGGACAGGCACCGCGACGACAGGCTCCGCGCGCTGCGCATGGAGCTTGAGCTCCGCGAGGCGATCACCGGCGTATCCCACGACCTGCGCACTCCGCTCACGTCCATACTCGGCTATCTGCAGCTGCTGAAGAAATGCGGAGCAGGCTCCGGGGAAGGCATGGAATACCTGAGGATAGCCGAGCTGCGCGCAAAATCCCTGCAGAAGCTCATCAACGGCCTGTTCGAGCTGTCGGCCGTCTCCTCCCAGGACTATGAACTGAGCCTCGGGCCGATCGGGCTTGACGATATCCTGCTGGAAACGCTCACGTCCTTCTACGACAGCTTTTCCGAAAAAGGCATAACGCCCGAAATCGAAATGCCGGAGGAAAAAGTAACAGTTACGGGCAATGCTCAGGCTGTAAGGCGCGTAATCGAAAACCTGGTTTCAAACGCGCTCAGGCACTCGGGCGGGGACATAGGGGTAAAGCTGGAGCTGCGGGAGGACGCCGCCGTCATTTCCATAAGAAACAGAGCCGGAAATCTGACACCGGACGACGCCGGGCTGATTTTCAACCGGTTTTACAGCTCGGATAAGAGCGGCGGAGAACATACGGGCCTCGGCCTGCCCATCGCCAAGACGCTTATGCACAAAATGGGCGGCGAAATCGCCGCCGAAATTTCCGGCGGTTACCTATATATCCGCTGCGAGTGGAGAGTTCAAAATACGGGAGTTGAATAACATTGAATATCATTTGCAAATGGAGGGCGCTGCCGGCCCTGCTGCTCGCCGTGCTGACGGCGGGTGCCGCAGGCGCCTGTGCTCTTGACGATAGCAGGGCGGGACTAGAGGGTTATGCCTATAAAACCCTTTTATCCGAAAAAGGCAGACTTGACATAGTCAGGGAGCCGCCGCCGCTGGACTTCCGGCGGGGCATGCTCACTGATTTGCCGGTTTATAACGGGAAGGATACAAATCCGTTTCAGGTAGACCTG
>JAEZJL010000436.1 GCA_023415815.1 Bacillota bacterium
ACATAAAGGTGGAGGCCAGGAAGATCGAGATGTACAAAAAGATAGCGGCGATACGGAACAGTCAGGATGCCATGGATATAGAGGAGGAATTGACCGACAGGTACGGCGACTCTCCGGAGCCGGTGAGAAACCTGATAAACATCGCCCTTATAAAGGCCATGTCTGCTGACCTCGGCTTTACCTCCGTCTCTGAGAAAAACGACGCCGTCATTTTTCAGATAGGCAACGCGAAAAATCTCAACATCGAGGCTATCGGAAGGGCGGCCTCCAAATACAGGAGGCAGCTGCTTTTCAACGCCGGAGCGAACCCATATCTGATGTACAGGCTCGCAGGTATAAGCAGGAACAAGCTGCTGGATAATATTAAGATTATGTTACAGGATTTAAAAAGCTTTGAAGTCCAATGATTATTTAATATAATGTAGGTAAGCTGCACAAACGGCATTATATAAGGAATGAATTAAATTTGTGCAGCCGCTGCTTAAGGTAATATAAGTGCAAAAACCTGTATGTCTATTCTTTTTTTGCATTATATACAGTTAAAATCAAGGGGACGGGAACAGGCTTGAATAATAAAGCCTTTAATTATAAAGTATAATTCCCGATTTTAGGATAGGAGAGATAACTTTGGACAAGAATGATGGAAAGGTGAACGCAGGCGGGGGACGCCAGGCTGACGACGGTAAATCGCTCCCCATATTTGTAAAGTATGGAATCATCGCTCTTGCTATTATTGTAGTGATCGCTATCGGTCTTGTGATTTACTTCAATATCGCCGGAAGCTATGTGGCTACGGTAGACGGTGAAAAGATAGGCGTCGGGGAATTCAAGTATTATCTGGAGCTTGAAAAGCAGAACATGTACACCAGCGCTCTTAACGTGGACCCCAATTTGAAGGAGGAAACCTTCTGGAATACTAAGATAGGCGGAGAAGATCCCGTTGAGGTCGCCAAGAAAAAGGTTATCGACAACATGCAGGTTCTGAAGATTCAGCTGCTGAAAGCAAAGGAAAGCAAAATATCTCTCACAAGCGAAGAGCTTAAAACAATAGACGACGGAATAAAAACCCAGATTATAGACACCATGGGCTCAGGGAACAAGATACAGGCAAACAAGCAGCTTCAGAACGAATACGGCTTTACGCTCGACGACCTCAGAAAAGTTCAGATCGAGAGTTATACGGTTCAGAAGTACCAGTCCGGCGAAATAAGCAAAATAAAGATAACGGATGAGGATATAAAGAAGAGTTACGACGCAGACCCCAAGTCCTTCGACAAGGTTACTGTCAGGCACATACTTTTCCTCTTCACCGGAAAAGACGGCAAGCGCACCAAGGAAGATTCGAAGAAGCTTGCGGACGATACGCTTGCTAAAATCAAAGCAGGCGACGACATGGCAGCGCTGGCCGAAAAGCTGTCCGAGGATCCCGGCGTGACGGAAAACAAGGGCGAATACTCGGTTACCAAGTTTGACAGCTATGTGCCCGCATTTCTCGACTGGGCTATGAAAGCCAACGTAGGCGATGCGGCGGTCGTTGAATCGGCGGACACACAGGGCTACCATGTGATGAAGGCCGAAAAAAGGGAGTCCCAGGCATTTGACGCTGTAAAAGAGCAGATAAGAAGCCAGCTCGTCCAGGAGCAATTCGGCAAGCAGTACACGGCCCAGGTGGACGGCTGGAAAAAGGATCCCAAATACAACCCCAAATTGACCTCCGTATACGATTCAATCAAAATTAAATTGAGCAATAAATAATATGCGATATCGGAAGCCCGGTTTGAAAAAGCCGGGCTTTTATTTATTCTTTACCTCAGAGAACCTCAGCTTAAGGCTCCTTTTCACAATTCGCCTGTAATGTATAAAACTCCAATAAATTATAAATAATAAAAATACTATTAAAGTATTCAGTTAAGGAGGTAAGGACATTGAAGGCGACCGGAATAGTAAGAAGAATCGATGATCTCGGCAGAGTAGTTATACCCAAAGAGATCAGAAGAACCCTGAGAATAAGAGAAGGCGACCCTCTGGAGATATTTACCGATAAAGAAGGCGAAGTCATACTGAAGAAGTATTCACCAATCGGTGAACTTGGCGATTTTGCCACCCAATATGCCGAGTCAATCCATAAAACCATCGGACATATAACCTGTATCGCGGACAGAGACACCATCATCGCAGTATCAGGCGCTTCCAAAAAGGAATTTCTCGAAAAGTCGCTGAGCTCCGACCTGGAAAGGGTCATCGAGGAAAAGACCACGCTTGTGGTCAAATCATCCGATGAAAAGACCATAACGATCCTGGCCGACGAGGCTCCCGACAGGAAATATTCATCGCAGGTCGTATCCCCCATAATATCGGAGGGAGACCCGATTGGCGCGGTAATACTGCTCTCTACCGATCCCGGAATAAAGATGGGCGAGGTTGAAGCAAAGCTTGCCCAATCGGCGGCAGGCTTCCTTGGCAAGCAGATGGAACAATAAGTTAACGTAAGGATGGGCGGTAGGTAGCGACAACTATCTACCGTTTTTTATTATTGCAGGAAGGCTGAGACTCCGGATATCAATGCACTGATAACCGGGGATAGATTCAATACCCATTCTAGCTTTTATCATACCTGCAGCCCGGAAAATATAACTTGAAGCGCCGGAACAAATAATATATAATATCAATGTAATCGTATGCATCAATTCTGAGGGAGTTTTTATGGGGGTAACCGTAAAGGATGTGGCGCGTGCCGCGGGAGTGTCCACGGCGACGGTTTCCAGGGTCGTGAACGATGATCCCAGGATAAGCCCGGAAACCAGGGCCAGGGTTCTGGAGGCCGTAAGGAAGCTGGACTACAAGATAAACAGCATTGCCAGGAGCCTCAAGACCAGCAGGACATATACCGTAGGCTTCATTTCGCCGGAGCTGACCAACGATTTCTTCATGGGCATTGCGAAGGGCGTAGAGGACGAGCTGCGGAAATCCGGCTACAATATGATCATCTGCAATTCCAACGAAAGCGCCGAGGAGGAGACCGACAGGCTGAAGCTCCTGTGCCAGAAATGCGTGGACGGGATAATCATCATACCTGCTACCGGTGACGGCGCGCATTACACATGGCTGAAGGACACCGGAATCCCTGTGGTGCTGGCCGACAGGCTGGCCGGCGGCTTCGATGCCGACGCGGTGCTGGCGGATAATATGAACGGCGCCTATTCGATTATCGAACGCCTTATCACTGAAGGCCACAGAAGAATAGGCTTCATCGGGGGAGATATGCGGCTGACCTCGGGAGCGGAGCGGTTTGAAGGCTACAGGCGGGCGCTGGCGGACTATTGCCTGCCGTATGAAAAGGAAATCGTCAGGTTCGGAGATTTTCACGTCCAGTGCGGCTACGATCTGATGAAGGAGCTCGCAAATATGGAGCAGCCTCCCGCAGTCGTATTCATATCCAATCATTACATGCATATGGGCGCAACAAAATATCTCATGGAGCACAGGGAAAGCGCCGGCACAGGATTCTCCATCGCCGGCTTCGACGACATGGAGATGTCCTCCATATTGGGCTTCTGCAGAATAAGGGCGGCGCAGCCCATCATGGACATAGGGAGCAAGGCCGCGCAGCTGCTCCTGTCAAGGATAAACCGGGAGGAGACGGGGCCGTCCAGGATATGGAGGCTGAAGGCAAGGCTGATTACAAGCTGAAGCCCTGGTTGTTTCTTATTGTGCAATCGTTTACACCAAATAAGCTCGAATTTTTCGGGCATAAAGACCCTATCAAC
>JAEZJL010000449.1 GCA_023415815.1 Bacillota bacterium
CAGGAGCACCCTGGTATTTTTGGGCATCTATTTCGGCATATACCTGCTGCTTGCCGCGGTTATACTTATTTCAAGACTACATGGGGATTCCGCTTCAAATGTAAATACAAGCTTTTATGTCGCGGGCGGCATTTATATTTTTGCTTTCGTAGCCTCTTCATATAAGCCTCTGTTCAATTATCTCATGATGTTCGGAAACACCAGGAAAAGCATTATTTTATCGTCCTTCATCGCCTATGCGGCGCTTTCGGCTGCGATTACCGTAGTAACGCTCATTTCGCTGTTCCTGGACAATTTCCTTATCATAATTACCCGGAATAATGGCTTTGACTTGCTTGAGCTGATGTATCCCGGCGGGGTAAATACCGGAATGGAATTTCTATGGTTCCTGGCCTTCTTCCTGTTTGTAAGCTCTCTGGCAATGCTTTACGGCTCGATGATCTATAAATTCGGAAAAGGGTTTATCATCGTTTTCTGGATAGCGGCCTTCTCGCTGCTGATATTGGGACCCATCAATACTGGCTCCGCGTATCTATTCAGGTTCTTTTTCAGGCTTGACAGCGCCAACGGCATCTTGCTGGCTCCCGTGAACTTCATATTGACGGCCGTAATCTTTGGCGCCATCACCTACCTTGCCGCACGAAGGCAGCCTCAGGAAGCATAAGCCATCCTTTAAAAACCGGACAGGGGACGCTTCCCTGTCCGGTTTTGCAGGGCAGTCTGATAAGAAATTTATGGCATTGAATAGCAGGCGGCTTTTAAGTATGATATTCTGTAAACAGAATTGACCGCATATCATAAAATACGGCATGTTCAGGGGCCGGAGGGTTTTCTGCCGAAAGGCGGATTGGGGGTTTCCATGGGCGGGATTCTGGAATTTATGCCATACTTTTATTATTACATCGCTGCAATCGCCGTCCTTTTGCTGGTGTTTTTCGGGTTTAGGAACAGCCCGGACGAGACAAAGACAAAAGTCCTGTATTTTTTATGCGTCGTCAATTTTATTGCTTACATTTCGAATGTTTATTATTTTTATCTGCGCGGCGACAGTATTTTAACCCTGCTGCCGATCCAGCTGTGCGAGATTTCCGTCTTTCTTATCCCACTCGCGCTGCTGCTTAAAAAGCAGGTCCTGTACGATTTTATATTTTATGTCTGCGCACTGGGAGCCTTTATCGCGCTGGCCGTACCCAGCAGCGATTATATCGGGGAAGCCGGCACCTTCATGGCCGTTTCCTTCATTGCTTTTCATTCAATTGTCGTGGGTATTCCGTTTCTGCTTGCGGGATGGGGCCTCTATTCTCCCGTGCCCACCGTAAAAAGCGTAGTCCGGCTGAGCGCGGCGGTTTTTATATTGGCCCTGTTTTCCCATGCCGTAAACCTGGCATTCGGAAAGTGGTTCGGCGTAAAAGCCGACTATTTCTTTACGATCATCCGATACTCGGCTCCGAGCAACCCCGTCTTTGAACTGTTTTCCAGGCTCATTCCCGTAGACCTGCTGTATTTGCTGCCCGGACTGCCCATCCTGTGGGTTTATGTCCCGATCGTCTCCCTGCCGTGGAGCATGAAGAAGCGGCCTGTCAGGACGGACGGCGGGAGCTTCAAATTGTGACCGGCGCCTCCTGAGTGTGTATGGAAAAGTAATTGACTAACGATAAAAAATTATGTTATATTTAACCGGGGAAACGAAGCCACGAAGGCTTTAAAATAATAAACCGTTTTATGCTCGGAGCTGGGACGAACCCGAAAAAGGTGCTATATGAAATAGCCTTTTTGGGTTTTTATTATTTTAAGGAGGCGAAGTATATGCATATGGCCGACGCGTTGATTTCACCGGTTGTCGGTGGGACAATGCTGGCCGCTACCGTAGGAGTTGCGGCCTATTCAATTAAAAAAATAAAATATGACCTGGATGAAAAGAAAATCCCCTTGATGGGAGTGATGGGAGCGTTCGTTTTTGCCGCCCAGATGATCAACTTTTCGATACCGGGTACCGGATCAAGCGGGCATATCGGGGGAGGCATGCTTCTCTCCATCTTGCTCGGCCCTTTTGAAGGCTTCCTCACCATTGCTTCCATATTGCTGATCCAGGCGCTGTTCTTCGGAGACGGGGGCTTGCTGGCCTATGGCTGCAACGTATTCAACATGGGCTTTTTCGCATGCTTTATTGCGTATCCCTATATATACAAATGGTTTACGCGAAAGGGCATCACTTCAAAAAGGATTTTTGGGGCGTCAATGCTTTCGGTCGTGCTCGGGCTTCAGATGGGGGCCTTCAGCGTCGTATTGGAAACCCTGCTGTCGGGGAAGACGGAATTGCCCTTCGGCACTTTTGTACTGCTCATGCAGCCCATCCATCTCGCCATAGGAGTGGTTGAGGGACTTATAACCGCGGCGGTAGTCGCTTTCGTATGGAGGGCGAGGCCGGAAATTCTGGAAAACGCGGCGATCGGGGAAGCGCTTGGAAGTATCTCCATGAAGAAGGTCCTGACAGGACTGATAATTGCTGTTATTATTGTGGGAGGAGCTCTCTCGTGGTTTGCCTCTGCAAATCCCGACGGCCTTGAGTGGTCCATGATAAGAACTGCGGGTACGGCGGAGCTGGAAGCCGCGGATGGAATCCATGCAACTCTGTCGGATATACAGAGCAAGACCGCATTCTTACCGGACTACGGCTTTAAAGCGGGCGAGAGCGGACAGGAGCCGGCAAACGCGGAGCCCGAAGAAGCGTGGCCTTCGGTCAGCGCAGGAACAAGCGTCTCGGGTATACTGGGAGGCGCGCTTACACTGGCGCTGGCGGCGGTTACGGGATTAATCATCGGTACGGTTAAAAGAAGGAAGAAAAGAGCGGCCGCTTAAGCTGTTCAAGAGGGGGCAGGGCCGGCAACCCTGCCTTTAATTTAATTAGGATTTGGTTTGGTAAATGTCGAATATCGCAGGTTCCTTATACAATATAAGATATATGGACGATCTGGCCCGGATGCAAACCTCGGTTCACAGGCTTCATCCGCTCGTAAAGCTGGTGACTACGCTTGCTTTCCTAGTAGCGGTCGTGTCATTTGAAAGGTATGAAATCGGCGGGCTTCTGCCATTTTTCTTTTATCCCGTGATTGTTATCGCCGCTGCGGAGCTTCCGGCGGCGGCCATCCTCAAGAGGCTCCTGGTTGTTGAGCCCTTTATTATCGGAATCGGTATCCTGAATCCGCTTTTCGAACGGCAGGCTTTTGTCCTTGGAGGGCTGACGCTTTCCGTCGGCTGGATCACCTTTCTGTCCATTTTTATCAAGTGCGGGCTGACGGTTGCGGCCGCTATTCTGCTTATAGCCACCACGGGAATGGACAGGCTGGCGGCGGCGCTGAGGATGCTTAGGGTACCCAGGATATTCGTTTTGCAGCTGCTGCTGACTTACCGCTACATCTCGGTTCTGGCGGAAGAGGCCGCCAGGATGCTTAGGGCCTATGCGCTGCGCTCCCCCGGGCAAAAGGGCATTCAAAGAAGCGCATGGGGCTCGTTTGTGGGGCAGCTGCTTTTGCGGACCTTCGACAGGGCCCAGAGGGTTTATCAGGCCATGTGCGTCAGGGGCTTTGCGGGCGAGTACAATACCGGAGAGCATATGAGAATAAAAGCCGGGGATTTTATCTATTTGTCCGGCTGGATTATATTTTTTACCGCGGCTAGAATTTATAACATACCTTTACTCTTAGGTTCGTTACTATCGGGAGTGATTAAATAAATGAGTCATCATAAGCTCGAGACGGTCAATTTGAGCTATACCTATCCGGACGGCCACAAGGCGGTCAATAACGTGTCGTTCCGCATTTACCACGGAGAATCGGTCGGCATCGTTGGGGCGAACGGGGCGGGGAAATCCACCCTGCTCATGCTGCTGATGGGGGTTCTCTTTCCGGCACAGGGCGAAGTTCTTGTCGGGGATGTCCATATTACCAAAAAGACCCTGCCGATGATCCGCCAGAGGCTGGGAATGGTCTTTCAGGACCCTGACGACCAGCTATTCATGACAACGGTTTACGATGACGTAGCCTTTGGCCCGCGCAATTACAAGCTGGATGAAAAAGAGGTGGAGGAGCGGGTGACGCAGGCCCTGGAAATGGTAGGGATACCTCATCTGAAGGACCGGGCGCCCTTCAAGCTGTCCGGGGGGGAGAAAAGGGCGGCGGCGATTGCGGCAGTGCTTTCAATGCAGCCCGATATATTGATCATGGACGAGCCGACCTCCGGCCTTGACCCGAAATCCCGGCGAAGGGTAATGGGGCTGATGAAGAGCTTTGAACACACCAAGATCATTACAAGCCACGATCTGGATATGGTATATGAGACCTGCAAAAGGACCATTGTGATAAAAGAAGGCAGAATCGCGGCGGACGGACCCTCGGCGGAAATACTTGCCGACGCCGGCTTGATGGATTCCTGCGGGCTTGAGGTACCTCTTTCTCTTCAAAGCTGTCCCGTCTGCGGCGCGGAAAAGTGACGGATGGAAAGCGGAAAAGTATTTCAACAGCCTGTGAGCTGTGAAGAGACGGATTTGGATATGCAATAAACATCAGAGAATAGTTTAATAATAAATTTCTATTCCGGCCTCTTGACAAACAAAAGCAATTAAAGTACACTGTACTTAAAAGTACTGCGTACTTTAATTGCTTTCGGGGAGGATAAAGGATGCAATATGCAAAGGATGAAATCAGACAGCGGATTATTGACGCAGCCCGTGAGGAATTCCTTGATAGGGGCTTTGAAAAGGCGTCTATACGGACGATAACCTCCAGGGCAAAGACCGCAAAAAGCAATCTGTATAACTATTTCAAGGACAAAGACGACCTCTTCCGCGCGGTGCTTGAACCGACGACGACCAAGATACGGGCAGGCCTTGAAATGGCAAAGCAATATAACGTGCCTAAAGAGGCCGAGGACTATTCCTTTTCATCGCAGCAGTTCGTAATAGACGCAATCAGCAAATTTATCGCACAGCATGCGGACGACGTCAAACTGTTGCTGTTCAAGGCCCAGGGCGCATCGCTTGAAAACTTTAAGTATGAGGTTCTCGAAGCCTTTACTGACAACATGGCCGAATGGACGCATTCCATTCGTTCAAAAAAGGATGTATCAAGGCTGTTTGTCCGCACCGTCTGCAGTTTTTATCTGAACATTATTGAGCAGCTCTTTCTCGTTGACCCCCCTGAGGATATGGCCAAGTATATACATGAGATATCCGTATTTGTCTACCACGGCTGGAAGAACGTATTTTCCGATGAATAAAGGGGTGAATTAAAATGACTCGCAGAATCGATTCAAAAATGTCGCGGACGGCGGAGTTTACCTGTCTTGTGAGGGGACTGTCCAATCTGGAAAAACGGGAGCAGTATAAAAGTGACGATTATGTGTCTATGATTATCATGAACGACCTGATCCGTCCGCTTCTGCATTTCTCTTTTTTTAAAAAGATATTTATGGGCAAATACCCTGCCGGTATGTATGAATATGTGATTGCCCGTACGAAAACCATCGACGCCGAATTCAAGCGGGCGCTGGATCAGGGCATTAAACAGATTCTCATCTTCGGCGCGGGTTTTGATTCCAGAGGGGTGCGCCTTGGAAGCAAGGTTAAGGACACCCGCATATTCGAGTTGGACGCCCCGCTTACCCAGGCCGCGAAAATCGAGCGGTATCGCCTGAAAAAGGTGGAGATACCCGGCAGCCTCACGTATATCCCAATCGATTTTAACCGTGAGAGCCTGCCGGAACGTCTTTTGCAGGGGGGCTTTGAAAAGGACCGACCCTCCCTTTTTATTCTGGAGGGCCTGGCCATGTATCTTCAGCCCGAGTCGGTTGACGGCACATTCCGCGTTATTGAGGAATTTTCAGGCGCGGGCAGCCGCGTGGTCTTTGACCACATCTATGCGTCGGTGCTGCGCCGGGAAAACCTCTACGAAGGGGAGCAGGAGCTTTACAAGGGCGTGGCCGACAACGGCGAGCGCTTCTGCTTCGGCATTGAAAAGGGGCATGCGGATGAATTCCTGAGCGCCTACGGTTTTACAACAGAAAAAATTCTGGACTCCAGTGCGCTTGAGGACATGTATTTCCGCGACGCCAGCGGCGAGCTTCTTGGACGGGTAAATAAAACCCACTGCATCGTAACGGCGATAAAAAAGTAGTTGAAAACGAGATTTAACAGGCTATGAATACTCTCCTCGCCGTGATCCACATAGTCAGCCGCTTTCTGCTGTTATGGTCATGACGAAGCGCAAAGAAGGGACAATTGCGAACGGGGTCCGGCATGTGTTGTCTTCATACGTCCGGACAAACAGGAGTGAGATAAGTATGGAATATGAGGAAGTCAAACTTGAAATCTATCTTCCTGCAAGCCATGTGATTCCCATGCGCGATACTCTCAACGCAATTGGCGCCTGCAGGGTCGGCAGCTATGATACCTGTGTCTCCGTAACACAGGTAAGCGGGTATTGGCGCCCATTGGAGGGGGCAAACCCCTACAACGGGACAATCGGCGAGATATCCTGCGGCCAGGAGTGCAAAATGGAAGTACGATGCAAAAAGGAGTATATAGCCGCTTCCATTCGCGCGATAAAAAAGATTCACCCGTATGAAGAGCCGCTCTTCAACATTATCCCTATCATTAATCACCTGTATGAGTGATCCTGGGGCCGCCATGATCACCGAAAGCCACTGCGGATTATATTCACTTCTATAACTCTGAGCGGAGGCAGGAACGGCTGAATCGCATGGCTCCGCTCACATACCGGTTATTTTTTCAAAGCGCTGCAAAAAAAACGGACCCTGCTTTCGCAGCCCGGGAAAAATCGTTTACTTATCTGTCTACTTGACGGGGCAGTTCACTTTACGGGGCAACGCCTCTCTTTTGCCCATTTTACATCATTTTACATGCTCATCTAAATTTCTGTATTGACTTGAAGTTAACGTTAAGGTTTATAATCATAGTGTAAACCAGGCAGGACCGCTATTTAGAGCGGTTGACACAGTAAGACTGGTCAGCGAAGTCTTTGTATAAGGAGGACAGCCAATGAAAGTTTTGTTTATCGGCGGGACGGGGACGATCAGCTCCGCCATTTCCGCGCTGGCAGTAGAAAAGGGGATCGAGCTGTATTTGCTGAACCGTGGGAACAGAGCAGCTTTTGCTCCGGAAAAGGCCAAAGTGATTACGGCCGATATCGGCAAGGAGGACGACGTGCTGAAAAGCCTGGAGGGTCTGAGCTTCGATGTGATCGCCGATTTCATCGCCTTTGATACCTCGCACGTGGAACGGGATTACCGCTTGTTTAAGGATAAGACGAAGCAGTACATTTTTATCAGCTCCGCCTCCGCTTACCAGAAGCCCCTGTCCAGCCCGTACATAACGGAAAGCACTCCTCTTTCCAACCCGTACTGGGAATATTCCCGCAATAAGATCGCCTGCGAGGAATTATTGATGGAGAAATACCGTACGAACGGCTTCCCTGTCACAATCATCCGGCCAAGCCATACTTACGGGAATACCTCCGTCCCTCTGGCCGTCCACGGCAGGAACGGCAGCTATTCTGTCCTTGAGCGCATCCGCAAGGGGAAAAAGGTGATTATCCACGGGGACGGCAGCTCGCTCTGGACAGTGACCCACAATACGGATTTTGCAAAGGCTTTTTTAGGAATCATGGGAAATGCCCACGCCCTGGGGGAAACCTATCAAATCACCTCGGACGAGAGCCTTACCTGGAACCAGATATATGCTATCATCGGCTCGGCCCTCGGCGTGAAGCCTCAAATCGTGCATATACCGTCGGACGTCCTTTCGCGCCTCAGCGACGATTTTTACGGCGGTCTTCTGGGCGACAAGACCAACACGGTCCTATTCGACAATACCAAAATCAAAAGGGCGGTCCCGGGCTTTATCGCGGAAACGCGCTTTGACCAGGCCGTCCGCCGGTCCATCGATTACATCTACGGAAATGAGAGCTGCCGGAAGGAAGACCCTGATTTCGACGCCTGGTGCGACAAGGTCATCGAAATTTACGAAGAGGCCGTTGCCCGGCTGCCAAAGTACGTGTGACAAATTTGATTTAACAAAAGGCTGCGGAGTAATCTGCGGCTTTTTATTTGCCTGGATGCACATTTACGCTGCTATCGGCAGAGGAGCACTTCAGCAAGGGAATAATATATGGTATAATACGAAGGAAAAAATGTGAGAACGGTGATTTATGAATTCAAATGAGAGCTTTATCGACAGGATCGGGAAATATGCCCCGAAATTGAGCAGGAGCCTGGCGAGGCTTGCGGATTATGTTTTAAATAACTATAAGGAAGCGGCTTTCCTTTCGGCGGTACAGCTTGGAAAAAAGGCAGGGGTGAGCGAAGCGGCGGCGGTCAGGCTCGCACATTCGCTGGGTTACGGCGGCTATACCAAAATGCTGAGGGATATTCAGAACCATATCAAAAACGAGATGACGACGCTCGAAAAGCTTGAGAGCTATAGCGCCTCCTCTGAGAAATCGACCCTCGACGAAAATATATTCAATAACCTGCAGATAGTAAAGTCCGTCAGGAAGTATATCGATAATAAAAGCATCAGCGCCGTCGTGGAGCTTATGGGAGACAGGAAATTCATCGCGGCGGGCTTTGAAAGCGAGGCCAGCATGGCCGGCTATATGTCGTATTACCTTTCCAGAATCGGGGGAGACGTCGTACTCATCGACGGCATCAACGACGCTTTGCTCAACACGCTGAAAAACTACGGAGAGAATTCGGTCGCCTTTGTATTTGCGTATCCGAGATATACAAACAAGATCATAAGCATCTGCAGCCGTTTGAAGGAAAACGGCGTAAAGATCGTTACCATAACCGACAGCCCGCTTT
>JAEZJL010000458.1 GCA_023415815.1 Bacillota bacterium
GCTCCGAGCGCGGTCCCACCCATTATATAGTAGGCGATATCATTCTCCCGGCACACCCTGTCGACATCGGCCATTATCTCAAGAATTTTATTCTGCAGCGGCAGAAGTCCGTGCCCGTCCGGCAGGCCGGACCGTAAAAATTGCTTATACATAGCCTATCCCCTTAAATCTCTTCATCACTAATTTTTGGGCAAATAAAGGCAGCGCATAGTATATTTTATAAACGGCCGTCTTTTTCGACATGATATGCCGTTTTGCGAATTCGTCAAACGTCATGCTTTGATAAGCCTGCATCAGCTCCTCCCTGTTCGGCGGCAGTCCGGTCGGCGAGGAAAGGCAGTGATTGCACCTGACGGCAATATCCATTTCGAGCCTGTATGCGCTGATGTTCCCGCTGATAGCGCTGAAAGCGGCGCGGCCCTTCCCGCTGTTTACCAAAACCATTGATACGCCCTTATAGAAATCCAGGTCAGGCAGGTATTCCTCTATACCCCAGAAGTCAGCCAGGGTGATATCCGACACGCGTTCGGGCGTACAATATTTGCAGCTGTAACAGGAAGGGCGGAGGAACAGGTATTTTTTAAAACCGAAGTAGTACGGGTTGTCATAAAACATACCCCTGTACGCCTTTATTTTTCCAGCCTTTTCGATCTCGTACAAGTAGCTGTGGACGTGCTTTATACCTATGTCCTTTACTCTGAAGGCGAAGCTCGCCATTCTTCCGCCCCGCTTCTTTTCCACCGACGCCTTATAGCTTCCGAACATTTTGCCGCTCGGGACGCCGTGACAGATAAAGTCAACCGTCGTCAACCTTTTATATTCCCCGCCGAGGTAGTTGTTCAGCGCCGAAACCTGGCATGGAGTCCCGGCAAAAAGCACCGGCCTGTCATTCCGGGCAAGCTCCTTTACCCTGGCAAAAGCTTCGCTTGCATCGGACTGTATGTATTTCGACCTGTAAAGCTTACATAGATCATTCAAATTGTCCGCATTCATATGCCTCAGATTCAGCTGCCCGTCAAAAGCAGCCCCGAATACCACACCCCCGACGGCAAGCGTTTCCCTGGCAAGCAGTCCGAAAACACCGCCGGAGGAAGCGCTGTTCCTTACAGCCGGGTCCTTTGAGAAGCAGGCCTGTGCATATTCGCTTCTCGCGTTTTTCTTTACGGAGACAATCGGGCAGGCTTTCTCACAAAGGCCGCAATTCACGCTTTTTTTTGTATCTACCAGAGGATATGTAAACCCCTCGGTATCCTCGCAGGCAGCGACGGCACCGGCCGGACATATGCTCTCGCAAGCCCTGCAGCCGCAGCAGCCGCTTTTGCTTTTAAAAGAGAGCAGGTCAACCGTACTTATCATATCCTTTCCTCCTGCAATCTTTTCGCCACCTCTGTTGATGACGTCCCTACCGTATGCGGAAGAAATATTATATGTACGCCCATGCCCGCAAACTTTTTTTCATATTCGTCATATAGAGCGGACCCTTTCCAGTCGTCGCCGTGGAATAAGGCGTCGAACCGTATCCTATCCCATGCATCCAGCTTGTTCATGGTGTCCTGCGATACCGCCTCATCCACATATTTAATGGCTTTAACAATGGCTATGCGCTCTTCGAACGGAATGACGGGCAGCCTGCGCTTGTATTCCCGCACGCAGTCGTCCGTGCTGACGCCTACGACAAGGTGTTCGCAGCGCTCCTTCGCCTGCCTGAGAATATTTAAATGCCCGATATGAAACAGATCGAATACCCCGGTCGTATACCCTACCTTATACTTTTTGTCCATTTCAATCTCTCCGTATCCGTCCTTTTATTTTCTCGCGAATTTTTTAAAGACAAAGCCCCTCAAGCCGTTGGGCATCAGCACCTGAAGGATGAATCTGAGGGCCACGTTGACGATAAAAGTAAAGACGTCCGTGATCCCCCTGTCGAGCATATATTTCTGAAGCCTGGCCTCGCTCCTGAAGTATCTCCATCCGCCGCGCCGCCGGTACATTTCTTCGCCGGCCCTCACAAACACGAGGTTTTCGGCTATGTTCACAAACTTCATGCTTTTTTGGAACATACGCACCCACAGGTAATAATCCTCCTCGCAGTACCAGTCGACATATCCTCCGGCCGCTTCAACATCGGACTTTTTAAACATCACGGTCACCTGATTGAACGGACACCGTTTTTTTATGTATTCCGCAATCTCCGCATTATTTTCAGGGACTTCACGGACGCCGACGACGGTATCCGTATCGTGAATAAATTCCTTGATATAGCCTCCCACGATGCTCAGGCTCCTGTCGTCTTCAAAGCATTTCAGCTGCTTTTCAAAGCGCTCGGGTACGCTTATATCGTCGGCGTCCATTAATGCTACCAGTTCGTTGGAGCAGTGCTCCAATCCTGTCCTCCGAGCGTTGCCGTGACCGCTGTTCCGGGCAAGACGGATCACCTTGAAAAACGGCATAGCCTCATATTTTCCGATGACCTCCCCAATAGCCTCCGGAATGGCCCCGTCGACAACCATAATCACCTCGTCCGGCTTTCTGGTCTGATGCAGGATGCTGCTCAAAGCCCCGTCGAAATGCCCGGGATCGTCATTCATATACACGCATATCAATACCGAAAAACTCAAGCCGTTCATATCGATTGCCGCTCTCCCGGAAGCCTCGCAAAGCTCTTCCTGATTTCCTCCTGCCTGAGCAGGCAGTATATGTTATAGAGAAGGCGGCTGTTGGTGTTTTTCAACATGAGCATAAAGGGAAATAAAAGCGCCACTGCCGCCTTCATTGCCGGGGCGTACTCAATATTCAACGTACAGTACGCCCTCCTGAAGCCAAAGTATTTGATAAGGTATTCCTGGTAATTTGTTTCGTGCCTTATGTTTCTTTCTCCGCTGGAAATGTACCTTACAGCCTTTTTATTGAGAAATTCCAGGCATATGTAGTAGACCAGAGCAGCGTGCGCGTTGGTGTTCTGATATTCGCTCAGAACCTTCACCTCGGTAAGCTCCAGCATGTCAAGGTTTATGCTGCAGACGGCATAGCCGACCAGCAAATCCTCCGTTTTCTCAAAGCAACCTATGTATACTATGCCGGGATCGCCCGCAGAGGCCTTTATTGATGAAACCGCCTTTTCCCGGTCTATCCTGGGCCTATATTTCACAGAATATTCGCTGACGCATCTGTCAAGGATCTCATAGAGCCTTTCGGTATGATCCGCCTGATTGATCTGTCTGACGGATGTCCGCTTCAGGCTCTTCCTTATTTTAAACCTGTAGTTCGATTTCACCGCTTCTATATTGAAAACATCGTCCTTTATGCAGTACCACCATCCGGTCTCATAGCCGCAATCGAAATCGGATGTCCATCGGGCAAACAGCGGATACGCCCTTCCCGGCCTCCATGCGCTTCCGTCCCTTATATGTCCGGTATCAGGCTTCATATGCGGGGGCAGCGCCGGTACCAGCGCGTGATTGTAATACTTCCATTCCTCCATGACCATCCTCCTCAGCTTCCTGCCCTGACTCGCCGGCTTTCCTCCAGCTGTGCGTCGTAAATATCCTTACCGATACTGCCTACCCTGAGCAAATAATCCCCGAAATCCTCTGCCGTCGCCATTCCGTCCGTATTGATATCTTTCCGTCTCAGAACGTTTATCAGCGTACGGAGCAGGATTCCGGCATCCCCGGCAAAGGTGATGTCCTCTATATACTTAAGGTCGTAATCCAGCTTGGAGTCCCACAGGATGGAATTGCGTCCGTTGACCTGCGCAAGCCCGGTAAGCCCCGGCGTCACGGAGTGCCTCAGCCGCTGGCGGGGCGTCATGAAAAGCATATCGCTTATGAGCTGCGGCCTCGGGCCCACAAGGCTCATATCGCCGCGCAAAATGTTCCAGAGCTCCGGCAGCTCGTCAAGGCTGGATGCCCGTAGGAACCTTCCGAAGCGGGTAAGCCTCGCGTCATCGGGCAGAAGCCCGCCGTCCTCACTTCGGGCGTCGCTCATGGTCCTGAACTTGTAAAGCGTGAAGAGCCTCTCGTTCAGTCCCGGGCGCCTCTGCCTGAATATAACCGGACTGCCCAGCCCGAGCCTCACCAGTAAGGCCGTTATCAATAGAACCGGGGACAGTACGATAATCGCACATAACACCAGAATGAGGTCCAGAGGCCTTTTGACATACCTTTTATACGGGCCTTCTCCGGAAAGGCGTCTCAAAAGAGGCATTGCGCCGGAATTTATCTGAAATTTCTTTTGATGCATTCTATCACCATATCCAGTTCACTCTCCGACATCGCGGAGCCTGACGGCAGACATATTCCCCTCGTGAACAAATCGGCGGAGGTATTTTTTTCGTCGGAATGGTCGAAGCTCGGATAGCCTTTGAATACGGGCTGGAGCTGCATGGGCTTCCATACGGGCCTTGCCTCTATATTCTCCTCCTCCAGCGAGA
The DNA here is from genome assembly GCA_023415815.1 of Bacillota bacterium. Classification (GTDB taxonomy): domain Bacteria; phylum Bacillota; class Clostridia; order Acetivibrionales; family DTU013; genus JAEZJL01. The sequence continues at coordinate 4,433 of JAEZJL010000458.1, forward strand.
GGATTATCTGCTCCGGCGATACGCCGCAGCCGCTGTTGAGCGTCATGACGGACAGCCAGTAGTTCGGAGTACCTTTTTCCAGCAGAGGCATCATCTCCACGGGATAATCCCTGAATTCCTCTTTGTATCTGCAATATACAGCCCTTTTCGCCTCTATCCGCTGTCCGAGCGTGCCCATCTGCCCCCGGCCCACACCGGCGCATATGTTGGACATACGGTAATTATAGCCGACCTCTCTGTGCTCGTAGTACCTGGCCGGCTCCCTGGACTGGGTGGCCCAGAAGCGCAACTTTTGTACCGCCTTTTCATCGTCGGACACCGCCATGCCTCCGCCAGAGGTGGTTATTATCTTGTTGCCGTTGAACGAAAATATCCCGAGCTTGCCGAAAGAGCCCGTCTGCCTGCCCCTGTACGTCGCTCCCAGCGATTCGGCCGCATCCTCGATGACGGGCACGCCGTAGTAGCCGCAAACGGGCAACAGCTTATCCCAGTCCGCAGACTGTCCGTACAGATTCACAATTATAATGGCTTTGGGCATGGATGCGGTTTCCCTGGCCCTGATAAAAGCTCTTTCAAGCGCCCTTGCGGACATGTTCCAGCTTTCGGGCTCCGAGTCGATGAATACGGGTATCGCCTTTTCGTAAAGGATGGGATTGCAGGAGCCCGAAAAGGTGAAGGCCGAGCAGAACACATAATCGTTCTGCCTTACGCCCAGATACTTAAGCGCAAGGTGTATCCCCGCCGTCCCCGAAGAAAGGGCCGCCGAATGTCCTACTCCCACGTAATCCGCAATATCTCTTTCAAAGGCGTCGACATTCGGCCCCAGCGGAGCTATCCAGTTTGATTCGAAGGTTTCCCTCACATAATCTATCTCCGTCCTGTTCATGTGAGGCGGAGACAGATATATTCTTTTTTGACTCAATTTTATAAACCTCGATTCATCCGCTGCGATTGCAGCTTCTATGGTCAAGCTCTATACCCTTACATATAATTCAATTCTGCGAGGCTTCCCTTGATTTCCCCCCCGGCGGCCTGGGCGTCCGCTTTGTATCTGGCGGCTTTTTTGCGCTCGGGAACGAAGCTGTAGGTCGACACCAGCCGGGCCATGCACTCCTTGAGCATTTCATCGCTTTCCATGGAGTTTTCAAGCGCTTTTATGCTTATGATTATTTCTTTGAAGCTCATGTCCATCTGCTTCCCTATGAATATCTTCTCGTGGGCGGTCTGCTCAAGCCCCTCCTCAGCCATCAGAAGCTCCTCGTACAGCTTTTCGCCCGGTCTGAGTCCGGTATATTCTATCTTTATGTCCACGTCGGGCTCAAGGCCCGAGAGCCTTATGAGATCCCTGGCAAGGCAGGCGATTTTTACAGGCTCGCCCATATCAAGCACAAAGACCTCTCCGCCTCCGGCCAGCGCCCCTGCCTGAATGACAAGCTGCGAGGCTTCGGTTATTGTCATAAAATATCTCATGATCTCCGGATGAGTGACCGTCACAGGACCGCCCTGCATTATCTGCTTCTTGAAAAGCGGTATGACGCTCCCGTTGCTGCCCAGCACATTTCCGAAGCGTACGGCGGCAAACTTGGTCTTGCTCGTCCTGTTCATGGACTGTATTATGATTTCCGCAAGCCGCTTGGATGCCCCCATGATGTTGGTGGGATTGACCGCCTTGTCGGTAGAAATCAGTATGAATTTTTTAGCTCCGTAATCATCGGCGCGCCTTGCGGTGTTGAGCGTCCCGAATACGTTGTTCTTCACGGCCTCGGCAGGGCTCCCCTCCATCAGCGGCACGTGCTTGTGGGCGGCGGCGTGAAATACCACTCCGGGCCTGTATTGCTCAAATACCTCTTTCAGCCTCTCCCTGTCCCTGCAGGAGCCTATAAGCACCTCAAGGTCAAGCGCGTCTTTATATGTATGCAGCAGTTCGTTCTGCAAATCATATGCGTTGTTTTCATATATGTCGAAGATGATGAGCTTTTTGGGCTTGAATCTGGCGATCTGCCTGCATAGCTCGGAGCCTATGGAGCCCCCGCCTCCGGTCACAAGGACCACTTCGTTTTCCAGGTAGCCGGATATCTCATCCATGTTCAGCTTTATTTCGTCCCGGCCAAGCAGGTCCTCTATGCTCACTTCTCTCAAATGCCTGGCTCCGTCATGTCCGTCCATCATTTCGAAAACGTCGGGGAGAGTTTTCAGCCTGCATCTGGTTTCTTTACAGAGTCTCAGTATCTCCGCCCTGTACTTTTTTGACACCGACGGTATGGCGACAATGATTTCATCGATGCGGTATTCTTCGGCGACTTCCTTGATCCTTTTGCTGCCCGTAATCACCGGTACTCCGTTTATCCTGGTCCCGTGCTTGCGCTTATCGTCGTCGATCACGACAGCGGGAATGATGCCGAGCTCAGAATTGCTTTTCAGGCTTTTTATCAGCATGGAGCCGGCGCTTCCCGCACCGATTATCATAGCCCTGCCGGCTTTGCCGCCGTTCCGGCTCCCTCTCCTGACAATCCTGCGCAGATATCTGTAGCTCAGTCTGCTGCAGCCTGTCAGCATGCAGATCAGGACCCACGACACCGCATATACGGAAAGGGGGTATCCGCTTCCGATCACGAGGCCCGTCAGCAAGCTCAAGCCCCCGGCGGCCATTGAAGCGAGAAAAATCTGCATCATCTCATCGACGCTTGCATATTCCCAGAGGCTCCGATAAAGGCCGAATAAAAAAAACACGACGATCTGAAGGACAGTGATAAAAAATACGCTTTTAAAAAAGAAATCGTAATACCTGTGCGGTATAATAGTGTCGAATCTGATAAGCAGCGCAAGATAAAGAGCGAGATTGACAGACACTATATCAATTATTACAAGCAGAAGTTTTCTGATATGTATAGGCATGCATCCGCTCCTCCCTGAATTTCTGAAACACAGCGCGTTGAATCTTTTTACTTTCGAAGGCACAATTTTATGATTTGGTAAAAAAACTGTAAAGGCATAGCTTCGCCATTGCATATATAAAATATATACGCTCTCAGACCTTATCTTATAACCTCCTGATCTCCGGACGGGCCGAAACACCGGCAGGAAATTTCGGATTTTAAAGCGGCTTAAACAGGTTTCAGAAGCGATATCCCCAGGTCGACTGTCCTTTCCTCGCCGAGGAAATTCAGTCTCACCCTTGCGCGTTCCTTTCTATGGTCGATGCTGGAAATTATGCCTTCCAGTGAAAAAAGAGGTCCGTCCGTTACCCTGACCCTTCCGTTCTCCAGCAGGACGCTGGAGAAGCCTATCTCCTCGCCGTTGCATATGAGTCGGGAGAGCACGTCCATTTCGCTACGGTCGATCACGGAGATTTCATTTCCGGTCTTAAGAATTTTAAAAACATTGGGGACGTTTTTTAAACGATAGTATATTTCCGTATCAATAATGCCGTTTACGAAAACATATCCCGGAAACAGCACCTTTGTCTCCATATTCCACACTCCTGCCTTTCTCAGCCGGAGCTTTCTCTTAGGCACCAAGACGGCAAAACTATCCGGCAAACGGTATTTCAGCCTTTCCTTTACCCTGTCTTCATCACCTGTCTCGACAAAAAAACCATGCCAGCTGTCTATCCGGGAATCAAGCATCATTTTATGACCACCTATCATTCAAAAAAATTAAAGAAAACAAATCGGCCTCTGTACTGCGATCGTATAACTCTTTATATCCGCGAGTCCTTTTACAATTATTGTTATTTTATTGCTTGAGCACAGCAAAGTCAACGATATTTGGCATATTTCCCATATTATGGATGTAAAATAAATACTGCTCGCTTACTCCCTGCAAAATTCCCGGACAGCGAGCCCCCCTCTCGCATTTGTACGTTTTTTTAAGAAATTACCCGAAAATTTCATCAGGTCATTGAATTTTATCGCCTTCTGCACATTTGGCGTCCCGAAAATTGACAAAAAACAAGAGAAGCCATATCGGGACTTCCCTTGTTCTCTGACGATTATCTGTTTTAGAGTGTGTGTTTTAAGCCTTATGTATAGTTTTGTATAATTTCGTCCGGAAGATATATAGATAAGTCACATTAACAACCATTATGTGTAAAAGCAAATGCTTCAAATCTTACTTTAATCAGAAACTGCTTCCATTGCAAGCTTACTTAACTCACGAACACTTAGCTTGCTGTCCAGGTTTTCATCACGCCATTTTGTATAATCAAAAGGCTCCTTATTCATAAGCATAATAAATCGTTCGGCATCTACATAACCTAATTTGGCAATCAACGCATTCATTCCTTCAACTTTTATAATCGTATCTGCTTTCATGAGCTATCCCTCCATTTCACTGATAAATTCTACAGGATTTACAATTTTTATGTCAGACAGAGGTATGTGTAATAATTTTTTGTCCGTAGTAATATAATAATCGCATTTTGCATACACTGCAGCGGCAATATGCAACGCATCTAAAG
>JAEZJL010000070.1 GCA_023415815.1 Bacillota bacterium
GGCGTAGGAGTGGACGATTTTATCCTGATCACGCTCGGCACGGGTGTCGGCGCAGGCATTATCGCTGCCGGGGAGCTGCTGCGCGGCGCCGGGAATTTTGCCGGAGAAATCGGCCACATGATAATACAAAAAGGCGGAGCGCCCTGCCCATGCGGAAACAACGGCTGTTTCGAAAGCTATTGCTCGGCAACGGGCATTGTGAACGAGGCAAAGCGGCTTGCCCTGTCAGATGCGGCAAGCGTGCTGTGGGAGCTCGCAAACTGGGATATGGAAAATCTTACTGCCGAAATGCTCGACGCGGGCTTTGAATTGAACGACGGCGTATGCAGGCAGGTTGTCGGCAGCCTGATCGAATATCTGGCCGCAGGGCTTGCAAGCCTCATCCATATTTTTAATCCCGCAAAGATTATCATAGGCGGGGGCGTATCCGGCATGGGGGATAAATTGCTTATCCCATTAAGGTCGGAGGTAGAACGCAGGCTTATGAATGCCGGGCTGCAAAGCTGCGGCATTGAAACCGCCCGCTTGGGCGGAAATGCAGGCATGATGGGCGCATGCGTCCTTACCGCCAAAAAATTGGGCGTGCTTTGCAAATGATTTTTTATGATAAAAAATGAGGGTGTTGTTATGAAGCGCTCACAGATAAACGCAATAATAAAGAAAAGCATGGAGTTTTTAAATGAAATGAATTTCAAGCTTCCTCCGTTCGCCTACTGGTCCGCTGAGGATTGGAAAGCACGCGGCCCGGAGTATGACGAGATCAGGGAAAACATGCTGGGCTGGGATGTTACGGACTACGGCGGAGGTGATTTCGGCAACCTGGGCCTGGTCCTTTTTACCATCAGAAACGGCAATAGCAAAATGCCGGAGAAATATAAAAAGCCATACGCCGAGAAGCTGGTGATCCTTGAAGAGACCCAGACCTCCCCCCTTCATTTTCACTGGAACAAGACCGAGGACCTTATCAACCGCGGAGGCGGAAACCTTCTCGTGACGGTATACATGGCGGATAAAAACGAAGGCCTGTCCGGCAATCCCGTCTGTCTTTCCGTCGACGGAAGAAATGTCACGGTCCCTCCCGGGACGGTCGTAAAGCTTACGCCGGGTGAAAGTATCACCTTTACGCCCTTTCAATATCACGCTCTTTCTGTGGAAAAAGGGACGGGCAGGCTATTGATGGGAGAGGTATCGGTGGTGAACGACGACAATTCCGACAACCGGTTTTACCAAAAAATCGGCAGGTTTCCGGAGATTGAAGAGGATGAAGCTGTTTTATACCCCCTTTGCAATGAATACGACAAAGTGAATATATAAAAGATACAAGACGGATTTATGCACATAGCTGTCGCCAGTCCGGACCAATCCCGGCGGTCCTGCTGAAAAGGGGCGTTACAATGTACAAGCTGCTTATCGTAGAAGACGAAACAGAGATCAGAGTCGGGCTTTCCAACTATTTCCCGTGGGAGAATTACGGGTTTGAAGTGGTTGCACAGTCGGAAGACGGTCTGCAGGCGCTTTCTATCATTGAGCGCTTGCATGTGGACGTTATACTATGCGACATAATGATGCCTGTAATGGACGGACTGACATTATGTAAAGAAATTTTCAGCCGGAAGCTCAAGGTTACCGTGGTATTTCTGACAGGCTACAGGGATTTCGAATACGCCAGGACAGCCGTCGAATACGGCGTAAGAAAATACCTGCTGAAGCCCACCTCGCACAAGGAGCTTACTCTCGCCTTCACCCAGATAAAAGAGGAGCTGGACAGCGCGTCCGATTCAGCCGGGCCTGTCCGGGCCGAAGCCGAAGCCGCCATCGGTTCGGCAGATTTCTATAAAAGCATCATAAGCCTTACAAAAGAATACGTTTCCAACAATATAAAAACAGCGACGCTGGAAGGCGCCTCCAATGCCGTGCATTTAAGCGCTCCATACCTCAGCAAGCTGTTCAAGATAAAAAACTATGAGAATTTTTCCGATTATCTGATGTCAAAAAAGATGGAGAAGGCCGCGGAGCTGCTAAAGGAGGTCTATAACACGGTATATGAGGTAAGCGAGTCCGTGGGGTATTCAAACCCCAAAAATTTCACCAGGGCCTTCAGGAAATATTTCGGCGTAACGCCCAACGAATATAGAAAGAAGTAAAAATGAAAAGAAAATTCTTTATAAAAAAGCTCATTTTATTTTTACTTGCACTCATAATCCCTTTAGTATTACTGGGGTCTGTATCCATATACCTTTCCAGGCATTATGTCGACCAGGGAATCGACATGAACAATTCCAACCTCCTGCGTCAGGTCAAAGACAGTATAGAAATCAGCTTTAACGAATTTGACAATATGATACTGAATTACGAAGTCAATACGGATATCGTTCAGATCCTCAAAAGCGTCTTTAATTCCGAGAGCATGTCGTACGACAGCTACAAATCCTACAGGATAATCCAGAGCTACCTGTATTCCAGCGTAAACTCCAAGCCCTATATCCATTCCGTTTTCATCTACTATAAAAACAACAGAGGCAGGTATTTTTCTTCCCTGACCGGCCTGTCATATCTGGATTTTCGCTCGGACGAGCAGTGGTATACGGATTTTATTTACCAGCACCTGAGAAAGGACATCTGGGTGAATGTCGGCAAGGTGGATTATCTCGGGACGAGAAAAGATCCCGTCATCTCGCTTTGCAAGAATCTGTTCTCCTCGGGCGCAGTAGGCCCCGACGGGATCATTGTATTGAACATCCAGCTTTCGTATATCCGGGACCTGATACAAAAAATTTCCGTACTGCCGGAACAGAATATCGTCATCCTTGATAAAAGCGGGAATATTGTCCTGCAGAAAAACGGCCTCTATACGGATAAGGTAAAATCGCTGGCCTCGCAGCTCCTTGACAAAAGCAGCGATACCACTACCTTCAGAACCGATGACTTTTCCATTACCTCCACCGCCTCCGACAGGTACGGCTGGACATATGTTTCCATACTTCCGGAATCGATGTTATATAAAGTATCCTCCTGGATACAAACAGTGATGCTTCTGGTTCTGCTTGCCTCCCTTGTTACCGGTATTCTGCTGGCTTTATATATAACAAGCGTCGAATATGCCCGCCTGAACAGCATATTGGACATCCTCAGCAGGGCGGAATCCGATAGACCGCTGCCGCCGCCCGAAGCTAAGGCCAAGGATGAATACGGCTATATCATCCAGAATATATTAAAGACCTTTCTCGAGCAAAATTACTTAAAGCTGCAGCTTTCGCAGCGCAAGTTCGAGCAAAAGACCTTGGAATTGCTGGCGCTCCAGTCCCAGATGAACCCGCATTTCCTGTTTAACACCCTGGAGACGATCAACTGGAGGATCGTAGCCCTAAACGGACTTGACTGCGATGCAAGCATTATGCTGCAAAATCTCTCGGACGTATTGAAATACTCCCTCGGAAGCTCCGACGAATATGTGGCGCTCTCCGAGGAGATCGTCAATACCAACAGCTATATCCAGATCCTCAAGGCGCGGTATCATGACAAGTTCAGCGTCAAATGGCAGTACGACCGGGAGCTTGAGCACCTGAAGGCTATCAAGCTGCTGATACAGCCGCTGATCGAAAACAGCGTGTACCACGGGATAAAGGAGAAGGCGGGAAGAAGCTCAATAAAAATCAAAATACAGATGACGCGGTTCGACAGGCTGAGGATCACTGTCATTGACAATGGGCTGGGCATTAAAAAATCCAGGCTCGAAGAGATCCGGAGCGACCTTGAGGCGCATAAGCGCAGCGATACCCATATCGGCCTTTTCAATACGAACCGAAGGTTGATCCTGGCTTACGGGGAAGAGTTTCCGCTTAAGCTGAAAAGCAAATACGGCTTCGGCACGGTTGTATATATTGAGATCCCGATTACCTGATTCACTGCTACCATCTCGTATTTAGAAAAATTTCATTCAGCTTGTCCGTTATGGAATTGTAAAATTTCAAGCCTGCCTGCCCGGCGGATAATTTCCCGTCTGCGACGCTGAATATTATCTCATCGCAGATGGACAAAAGCTCGGCGCTTCCTGTGATGGGGAGATACGACATGACCGGGCTTTCTCCGGCGATTTTATCGGACGTCTCCACGACAGGGTCGAATTTCCCTTCCCGGGAAAGCAATCCGACGGCATTGTCCACAGCCGGATATCCCCTGCAATCGGCCAGGATTCGTATTGCCCCGTCGTCGTTTAAAACCCAGTTGATAAAAGCGATACTCTCTTTGATGCACAGGGAATTTTTAGATACGGAAGCCATGATAGCGTCCACCTTTATCCCGGTCAGGGCGGCATCCTTTTTTACAGGCAGCCTCGCGACCGTTATAGCGATATCCGGGCCCTTCAAAAGCTGGATATCCGCCGTCCTCCCCATGGTCAGCAGCGCAAGTCCGTTCGACCATTTGGGGTTCTGCGATATCCCGCCGCTGTAGGGCATTGTCTGCTGGATCGGCTGCACAAGCCCGTTTGCGTATAGTTCCTCAATAAGCTGAAAGGCTTTTACAGCATCGTCTTTTGAAAAACCCGCTGTGCAATCCTCGTTTATCCACTGCCGGCCGCATGTTTGTATGAGATATGGAATAAAAACATCGTCCCTCAATAACGGCAGGTCGATAAGAAGGAAGATCTTATCCTTATTTGAAGCGGAATACTCTTTGCCTAAATTTATAAACTGCTCCCAGTCCAGCCTTGTATCAGGGCCGAAGTCAATTCCGGCTCTTTTTGCCTCGCTGCTGTTAACAATGATATTGGAATACGACAGGCCGAACGGCACGCCTAAAAGCGCGCCGTCCTTCTTTGCCAGGGAATCCAGCATCCGGCCGTTAATTCCGCCCGTATCGAGGTATTCCTTGTATCGCTTGTCGGCAAGGTCCACAAATATATTGCCGTTCAATATATCGAATTTCCAGTCGGGCAGCGTGGATATGATATCGGGGGCACTCATACTTGCAAGCTGCGTTTTTATTTTATAATAATATGCGTCCCAGTCTACATATTCCCCGACGATCCTTGTATCCGGATTCTCTGCCGAGTATGCTTCTATCGCTTTTATCGTAGCCCTGTTGCGGGGCTCTTCCCCCCACCAGGCGAATCTGACCGTTGTTTTTTCCAGGGCGGCGGCCTGGTCTTCGGAAGGCGAGCAGCCGCTGCAGGCAGCGCTGATTACAAATATTAAGAAAAATGAAACCGATACGGCTTTTATTCTCATTGGGCTCGCACACTTTCATTTACATAATCCCTATACAATATTATAAGCGTTTTTAAATCGCATTGGTAGCCTGAATACCATGCGTATATTCAGGATTGACGATATTCTCGATTTCACCTCCGTCAAGGAATCTTCCGACCTTGCCGGCGCAGCTCCGGAGCATCCTCAGCATGGTCTCCTCCGTGGCGGAAGCGGAATGGGGGCTTAACAGCACATTGCCGAATTCCAGGAGAGGATTGTCCATGCTTACAGGCTCGGTTTCGAACACATCCAGCGCCGCGCCGGCAATCCTGCCGCTTTTCAGTGCAGCCGCCAGGTCTGCTTCATTGATTACCGCGCCCCGGCTGGTATTTATAATAATGGCGGTCTGCTTCATTTTTTCGATCGCTTTTTTGTCTATCAAATGCCTGGTCCGGTCATTTAAAGGGACATGCAGGCTTATGACGTCGGACGCCTTTATCAGGTCGTCAAGCTCGGCAAAGCCGACTCCCAGCTCCTCGGCTGCAATATCGTCCCTCACGACGTCGTATGCCAGTATCTTAACGCCTAAACCTCCCAGCAGCCTGGCCAGGCTCCTTGATATGGCTCCGAAACCTACGAGGCCGACGGTCTTTCCCATGAGCTCATTAGCCGGGATCGGCCTCCAGCCGCCCTTCCTGACCTCGGCATCATACCGCTTTATATTTCTCTGAAGGCTCAAAATAAATCCAAGGGCCGTCTCCGCAACTGAAACGGCGTTAAGGCCGGGGGTATTGGCAACTGCTATGCCATGCTTTGAGGCGCCGGCGATATCAATCGCATCGTATCCCGTGCCGCATCTGACGACAAGCCTTAGCGCCGGCTTGAGTCTGGCGAATACGCTTTCGCTCCAGGTCTCGCTTCCGGCTACAACGGCGCAGCAGCCTTCGGCTTCTTCGGCCAGCCTTGCTTCCGTGCGAATCAAAGGATCTCCGCGCACTGCCGACATGCCGCCGGCTATGAACAGCTCTTCGGCATAGGCAATAAATTTTTCATCCGCTTCAAACTTGAGCAATACTGTTTTTTTCATTTTACATCACCCCGCAGGTTTTATTATTGCTTCACAGCGCCCATGGTAATTCCGGTAACCAGATGCTTGGAAGAAAATGTATATATGAGCAGTACGGGCACGCAGGAAAGCGCGGACCCGGCCATGAGCGGTCCCCATGCGTATACGTCGTCCGTCATAAAATCGGTAAGCATGAGCGGGAAGGTCTTCCAACTGCTGTTGGAGATTGTGATAAAGGCATAGAGATATTCGTTCCAGCACAGTGTAAAGCAAAAGATGAAGGTCGAAATGATGCCAGGGATAACAAGCGGAAAGAATATGCTCAGCATTGTCCTCACCGGCCCGCACCCGTCGACCATAGCCGATTCCTCCATTTCCTTCGGTATGGTTTTAAAATACACTATGAGCATCCACATCGCATACGGTATGGTAAACGTAGGATAAAGTATCAGCAGCCCCCACATCGAGTTGTTAACGTTCAGCAGCGACGCCATCATGTATAAAGGTATAAACAGCAAAGTCTTTGGCAGAAGGTAAGTATAAAGCACGCTTCTGGAAATCGCAGTCCTGCCCTTGATGTTCAGCCGCGCAATGGAATATGCCGCCAGCATGCTTATAACTATCGAAAACAGCGAGACGATAATCGATACAAACAGGCTGTTGCGGATGCTTATCAGGTACATGGTCTCCTTCAGCAATTTACCGTAGGCCGCAAATACAAAATCCTGGGGCCAGAAGGTCGGAACCCTCAGGTATATCTCCTCATTCGTTTTAAAGGATGTATTTACCATCCAGTATACGGGGAAAAGCGCGAATATCAGTAAAACAGCAAGCAAAGCATAGATTGCCGCGTTGTTTAATTTATATTTTATCTTCATTTTTCTCTCCTCGTGTGCAGCCCGACCGGTTATTTTTCTTTCAATGTCGCAGAAGTAACGAAGTTTATC
>JAEZJL010000364.1 GCA_023415815.1 Bacillota bacterium
GGGATAGGGAGCTTGGGCACATATACCCTGTAGAGCCCCGCCTTTGCACCTTTCAGAGCTTTGTGCGGCAGGAGCTCGAGGTGTTTTACCCGTTGGTTGCGGCAAAATGCGGCGGACCTGCCCGCACAGAGGTCAGGCCGGCTTTCCTGGACAGGGATGCGGCTGTAAGTATGATCGCAAAGGTTATCCAGTACAGGAGGGAAAGGGAAGGCATTTTCGCGACGCTTTCCTCGACCGCTGAAAGGATAGCCTCGGACATACTGAGCAGTCTGGAGGCTGCGGCTATGGCCGGAATCCCATTCAATCAGACGTTTGAAAGGCTCTACGCTACGCTTGAAATAAAAAATGAAGACAGAAGGAAAATATACCGGGACGCAGGCGAGATTGCCTGCGCCTATAGAAACAAATGCCTTGAGCTGAGCGTACTGGACATGGCAGCGTCAATCGAGCTGTACTGCGGGTATCTGCTGAAGGACGGGAGCTACAGGGCTTTGCTGAAGAAGAATATAAAATACCTCGCAGCAGATGAGCTGCAGCTCTGGGATGAAGCGCAGCTTACGGTGGCAGAGCTTTTGCTGCCGGGGCTCAGGGGCTTTGTTTTTGGTTTCGACCCGGAGGCTTCGGGCGGCGGTACAAACAGGCTGCGCCGGGACAGGCTGATAGAGGACAGGCTGCTCTCACGTTGCAGTGCAGCCGTAAGCGTTACAACGCAGGAAGCGGCAGCAGGCGGCCTTCCCGATATATTGCATGACGCTATTGTCTCCGGCAGGGCGGAGAAGGCGGGGAAGGGAGCGGCAGGAAAGATCCCGGCAGTGGAGAGGCACCCTGCGGCGGAGCTGAGAAGCGAAATGCTTGAGCTTCTCGGCGAGCGCGTATGCGGGCTGATCGAAGCCGAAGGCGTAAGGCCTTCCGATATTACCATACTGTCGACCTATGCGGACATAGTGACCGAGCTGGTACTGGCAAGCATCCTGCGAAGCAGGGGATACGGACTTACAAATCTGGCGGCAAGGGACGCGGCTTCCGACAGCAGGCTCTGCAGGGCTCTGCTCGTATTTGCGGCACTGGGCCATCCGCAGCTTAAAATTTATCCTTCAAGGGACGATGTCAGGCTGCTTCTGGAGAAGCTTCTCAGTCTTGACCCGCCGAGGGCCTCTTTGCTTGCCGGTAAGGTATGCGGCGGCGTACCGTTTATGGCCCTGCCGGGCTCCGATTGGCCCGGGCTGGCTGAAATACTGGACGAAGGGCGTCTTAAAAAATACAGGTATGTGCTGGACTGGATCGAGGAATATAAAAATACAAATGATACCGGGCTGGAGGTGTTTTTACAGAAGGCTCTCCTTGAAATATTTCTGAAGGTCGCGGAAAGCGAATCGGAGATAAACAAGGCGAAGCGGCTGATCGACCGGGCAGGGGATTTCTGTGGGATAGTTTCAAGGTTCGACAGGAATGCCGTCAGGGATTTTTTGAGCTCATCGGGATACAGGACGAGCCTGGGGGCGGGTGCCCGGCATACGATGGAGAGCCCGGGGGAGATGAACGTCATTCTGGCGACGCCGACGACATACCTTCAGGCCGGGTATATGAGCAGGGTTACCGTAATATGCGGGCTGAGCAGCAAAAACTGGTCCCCCGCGCGCGTAAGGGAGCTTGTAAACCCCGATGTGCTCAGCGCGGCCTGGAAAGCGGGCGAAATATATACGGCCGCGGATGAGGAGGCGGACAGAAGGCTCTATCTTGCCGATATCATGAGGGCCGTCATACGGAACTGCGGTGAAAGGCTTATCACCTTTGAATCACTGCTGTCGGCAAATGGGTATGAGAACGGCGGCGTGCTGCCGGAAATATTCGATACAATGCTATAAATGTCAAGTAGTTATGTAACCTCTCCATTCCTCCCTGCATATTATACACAAGAATATCACAGGGAGTGTACCGTTGATGCAGGATTATTATGAACGTCAACCACAACCTTTTACAGGTTTTATGCCGGGAGGGCCTTTCGGGCCGTCCTTCGGCTTTCCGCAGTTTCCACCCTTGGGCCAGCCGCCCGGAGGACCGCCCTTCGGCCAACCACCCGGAGGAGGGCCGCCTCCCGGTCTGCCGCCCGGAGCAACTCCATCCGGTTCTGCTCCTCCATCGGGACCGCCCCCGGCTTTTGTTCCCTCTCAGACAGCAGCACAGCAGTCCTTTGGTGTGATGGCAGTAAACCCCGGAGCTATAAGACCCTGTCTATTCAGATATGTCTACCTGTGGCTTGACAACGGGCAGCAGTTCTGGGCCTGGCTTGTATTTGCCGGGTCGACCTCGATAGCGGGGTGGCGGTGGATAGGCTTCCGCTGGGTTTACTTCGGACTGGATACACGGAGTATTTCATCATTTGTCTGCTATTGATCTTTTCCCCTTTCATTCTAACGGATGCAGCCTAAAGCATCCGTTTTTCTTTTTGACAATTTTGCCGAACGCCTGATATGGTATAATGAAAAATAAAGGTTGCGACAGTCGGGGACGGTTCTCTGTCGCAAAAAAAGTGGGACAATTCTGCAAAAATTGCAGGCGGGCAAGGATGTACCCTTGCGACAGGCGAGAACCGTCCCCGCTTGTCGCAAAAGAGGGGAACAGTTCTGCAAAATCGTAGGCAGGCAAGGGTGTGCCCTTGCGACAGGTGAGAACAACCATGAATTAGCCTACACAAGGAATGCATGAAAGCAGAGTTCTACAATATGTAATCTGCTTTCACATTAACCGTCCCTGCCTGTCGCAAAAGAGGGGACAGTTCTGCAAAATCGTAGGCGGGCAAGGATGTACCCTTGCGACAAAACGAGAACCGTCCCCGTCTGTCGCATGAAAAAGGGGGAAGTATGGCGCTCAGAAAAGGGCAGAGAGAGCTGGTCGAACAGTACAGGGGGGGCTTTTGCGCGGTCCCGGCCATACCGGGCGGGGGGAAGACGCACTGTCTGGCCGTCTGGGCGGCCGAAATGATTGCCCAGGGGCTTCACAGGCCGGGCAGGATATTGATCGTGACGTATATGAACAGCGCGGTCGGCAACTTCAGGCAGCGCATTTCCACCGAGCTTAAAAAGCGGGGCATCGATACCTCCAGGGACTTTTGCGTGTCCACCATACACGGCCTCTGCCTTCAGATCATTAAGGAAAAGCCGGGACTGGCGGGCATGGATGAGGAGTCGGCGGTTGCGGACGGCGTTACGAGAGCCTGGCTGATAAACAGTGCGGTCGAGGAATGGCGAAAGAAAAACGAGGCCGCTTTCAGATATTATATCGATCAAAGCCTGCTTGAGGGCGGCAGCCCGGACAGGCTGTACAGGGACTGGCAGGACAGGCTTTGCGGCGTCATGTCGGCAGCCATCGGCGATTTCAAATGCGGCGGCATCGGCCCGGAGGAGGCAAAAGCGCGCTGCTCCGGCCTGAAGGGCGCTTCGCTGCTGAAGCATGCGGCGGAGATATACGGCATCTATGACGGAAGGCTGAAGGCCTCGGGGCTGGTGGATTTCGACGACATGCTCCGGAAGGCGAAAACGCTTTTGCTTGAAGACGCCGCCCTGCTGGAAAAATACCGAAGGGGCTATTCATTCGTGTGTGAGGATGAGGCGCAGGACTCGAATCTTCTGCAGAGTGAGATACTTTCACTGATCGCAAACGGCGACTTTCTTCGTGTCGGAGACAGCAACCAGGCCATCTGCGGCACCTTTACAAACAGCGATTCCACGCTCTTCAGAGATTTCTGCAGGCTTCCGGAAACCACCGTTTACAACATCACGCAATCGGGCAGGAGCACCCGTGAAATCATCGGGCTTGCCAACTTTTTTGTGAAATATACGGCTGAGCGCCATCCGGCGCCGGAGTGCAGGGAAAGCCTGCTTGAGCAATACATAGAACCCGTGGCCCCGGAGGATGAAAGGCCGAATCCCGTGACAGGCGAATACGGGCTCAATACGGCGGTATTCAATTCATGGGAGGAAGAAGCTGCGGGCATCGTAAGCTATGCCCGCCATATGCGTAAAAAGCATCCGGACAAATCGATCGCCGTGCTTCTGCCCACGGCCAGGAAGATAAGCGACGTCGCAGGACTTCTCGAGGCGGCCGGTATCCCGTTTGAAGAGCTTGACAACAGCTCGGGAGCAAAAACGAAGGTGCTGAGGCAGCTGGGAAGGCTGCTTGATTTTCTTGCAAGGCCGGACAGCGGAAGGAAGCTGGCGGATCTGCTGCTGGAATGCTATCTTGATACGGACGGCCTTTCTGCCGGGCTGCGCAAGGATTTTTCGGATTTCTTGGCCGGCTGCGACACGGGGGAGTTGTTATACCCGGCTTCGGGAGATGCTTCCGGCCTTGCGTTCCCTCAAAAGCTTTCGGGACAGAGCTTCCTGCTGGATTTTGAGGGCAAGCTGGAGCGTATCAGGGAACTCCTCCAATTCACATATTCAAGGCCTGAGGAGCTGATACTGCAGCTTTCGGACAGGCTCGATTTTGGCAGGGAGGAAAGGGCGGTCGCCCGGAAGGTCGCCGGAGACGTGCGATACCTTTCGGCGAGAAATTCCTCCTGGAGCCTGAGCGGCCTGGCTGCCGAGCTGCTGGGAGCGAAGAGCGCCTATGCTTATTTTACCGGCGTAGTATGGGACATGAAAGGGTACGAGCCCGCTCCGGGCGTCATTACGCTTTCCACCTACCACAAGGCCAAGGGGCTTGAGTGGGATATCGTTTTTCTGGCGAGCCTGAGCTTTTCAGATTTCCCGGTCGGGCTCGGCGATAAATTTACCGGCGACTGCTGGTTCCTGAAGCCCGACTACAAAAATCCCCAGGCCCTCATAAAGGCGGAATTCAAGCGCCTGGCAAGCGGAGAAGAGGAGAGCGGCTCCTTCCGCCGGGCAAAGCTCGAGAATATTTCGGAACGCGCAAGGCTGCTTTACGTGGGCATAACCAGGGCCAAGCGGTATCTCTTCCTGTCCGGCTTCCATTCCAATCCGGGGAAGAGGAACGAAATCCAGCCGTCCGCGTATCTGCTTGAGATAAAAAGATATATAGAGGAGAGGGAGGACAAATGAGGACCTGGTCCGGTTTCCTGCAGGATTTTTTTCATACGGGGCAGTCGCTGGAGACTTTTGAAAGCTGCCCCCTCAAATTCCGCAAAAGATATTATGAGGGTCTGCGATGGGACAGGCCGCTCGATGCCGAAGAAAGGGCGGCGATAGACAGAGGCAACGCTTTTCACATGCTTGCCCGGAGATATTTTCTCGGCGTGGACTGCGGGCTTGAGGAAGGCGCGAGGGATTACGACATCCTTGCGGGGTGGCTCAAAAGCTTGAAGGAGAGCTTTCCGCTCCGTGAGGACGTCCGTTATCTGCCGGAATACAAGCTCAGGTATGAAAGCGCAGGTATAAAGCTGGAGGCAAACTTCGACCTTGTGGTTGCGCAGGATGGGAAGCTGGAAATTTGGGATTGGAAAACCCATGCCGGCAAGGCCGCGCACAGGGCTTCGCAGGGCGAAAGGCTTGAAAAAAGCCTGCAGACAACAGTCTATCTTTTTACGTTGAAAGAGCGGTCGGCCGCCGTATTCGGCAGTGATTTCGATTTTGACGATATAACCATGTGCTACTGGCAGCCGGAGCCCGCGCAGACGATAGCGCGTATTACCTGCAGCCGTATGCTGCATGAACGCTTCGGAGGCAGGCTGGCGCAGCTCATGAAAAGCATTGAGGCTTTTGACGCCAATTCCTTTGACAAAAGCCTTTACAGCAAGCACTGCAAATACTGCGAATTCAACTGGTACTGCAACAGGGAAGAGATATGAGTTAAAAAGAAGCGTTGAAACAGACTCCTTTTTATCACAATGTTCCTGGAAATGCGGCAGGGCGATGCCGGCGTCGTCAAACACCGCAGCCGGCAGTCTTGCGGCTTATGCTGAGCCGGAGACGGTACGGTCCCGCCCCATACCGGTTCTAAAATTTTACCTGCGGCACGCTTTTCTCCGACTCGTCGATGTTGAAGAAGGTTTCTTCCCTGAAGCCGGCGAGCGATGCCACAAAGCTTGAGGGGAACATCTGGACGGCATTGTTATAATCCATGACCACATCATTGTAGAACTGCCTTGCAAAGCTTATCTTGTCCTCGGTTTTGGAAAGCTCTGCCTGAAGCTCCTGGAAATTCGTATTCGCCTTAAGCTCAGGATATGCCTCGGCTACCGCAAAAAGCCTGCCCAGCACCTGGGTGAGCTCGCCGTTGGCCTTCATCATATCTTCGTGCGTCCCGGCGGAGAGATATTTCGTCCGAGCTTCGGTGACCTGCTCGAAGGTGGTCTTCTCATGGGCGGCATAGCCTTTTACGGTTTCGAGCAGGTTCGGAATGAGGTCGAATCTTCTTTTTAGCTGCACATCGATCTGGCTCCAGGAATTTTTCACCTTGTTGCGCTTTCCTACCAGGCTGTTGTAGATGGATATGAAGATCAGCGCCAGGACAACCAGGATGATAATTGCGATTGTCATTTGAATATGCCTCCTTTATTTATCATATATTTCACAAATAATTCGCTGAATCCGGCGGGCGTCTCTATTCAGAAGGCTCCGCCCCCGCCGCCTCCTCCGCCCCCGCCGGAGCTGCCTCCGCTGAAGCCCCCTCCTGAGCCCGAGGAGGATGAGTCGGTAGAGGACGCTATGCTCACCGCGCTTGAAATTGAGCTTTCGACGGCGCTCATGGTGTTGTCGAACACCGTTGAAAAGCCTGAAAAGTAACCGAAGGCCGCGCCGTGCATAAAGGTAAGCTGGCTGTTGTCCAGATCCCCGTCGTTGAAGACGATGGGCAGCTGCCGGATGACCTCCTTCGCCACTCCAAGGGATATGGCGTATACCAGATAGTGCTCCCAGAGGACAATGGAGGGGATTACGGCTTTGTCCAGCCTGCTGAAGTCCTTCAGGAAGTTTTTGAAGGCCTGCCACATTGCATGCTGCTCGCTGCCATAAGCAGTGCGTCTCCCGATCCTCACTGAAAAAATGAGCATGAAGACGCCCTCAAGCGCAAGCGCAACCGCAAAGGGGACGAACATGGCCGCGGCTATTGCTATACCGGCTCCGGTGAAGCCCAGGCCCGAAAGGATGCCTATAAGCCTTCCGGTACCGCTCGTCGTATCAAAAAATTCATTTTTGTCCGCTTCATTTTTTACAAGTCCTACCCATTTGTCATAGTCGGATTTGAATTGCAGAGCGTTTGACCTGCTGCTGACATATTCTTTTATTTCTTCGAGATGAACGGAGCTGCCGTCGCCGATGCTTCCTGCGAACCAGCTTATCAGAAACTCCTCGTGCTTTTTCAGCATCGCCGGGGGAGCCTGGTCGTTGACGCTTATCACATAATCGTCGATTTCCTTATTGGCGAAAAAGCCTTTTTTCACGGTTTTGGATGCGGTGAGCAGGAGCTGCTTTTTCCTGACAAGGTCCATCAGGGTTGCCATGATATCCCTTGAATTAACCGAGCCCATTGTCATGAGCACGGTCATTTCCGCAGGAGTGTAATCTCCCGGAAGCTCCCTGTAATATTTCCCTTCAAAGCCGTGCTTCAGCTCACGGTCATATTTGATGTAGATGTATACGATGAGGGGGAACCACAGTACAAACAGCAGCAGCGCGAGGGGTAACCCTACGGCGCTGAGGCTGCGGCGCGCCTGCTCCTCCGCCTGTCTCTGCTCAAACTCGCGGGCCCGTATTTCAGCCTCCCTGCGTTCATTCTCGCGTACCTGCTCCCTGGCATCTTCCCTCTCCCTGTTTGCCTCTTCAGCGTATATCCGTTCATTTTCCATTATCCGCGGCAAGGCATCCTGAGCGATCCTGTTGTTTGAGGACGGGACCAGGGCAACCGGAAACAGCACCAGCGTCTCCATCATCTGACCGGGTGAGAGCAAAGGCGCCGTAAACACCAGCGTACGCCCGTCGGTTATTTTCGATTCGCCGGTGAGCGGGCCGTGGGCGAATACCTTGAGCTCCTCTTTTTCAGCGCCTTCCGGCAGCGTTATTCTGGCATATACATTCTGGAGGCTCGTCTCCCATTCGCTCCCGACGAGCTTCCGGTTGAATTCGGCGGTATCGTTGTATACGGTTACAGCGTCCTTCATCCTATATCTGATAACAAAGGTCTTTTCCTCATCCTGCGAGGGTTCGAATATCTTAAAACGGGCAGTGCTTCCTTCAATGGCAATATTGTACGTGCCGGGCTTTCCGTCATAATCCAGGGAATCGGTCCGGTTCCGCGTGAACTCGGTCAGATTCCCGCCGCTCATCGCGTATACCTTCTGCTCTTCAATGCCTCCGGACAGGGAAAAATCAACATTCCTGAGGATGCCGTTGAAGCTTCCGCTGAAGCTGTAGGTCAGCTCCTCCTGAAAATCCGCCGAGCCGTCGGGATTGACATTTACATCAATGTTATAGCCGGAGACGTAGTATGACCTGTCTTCGGCCGATGCGTGCTCCGGAGGATACAGCGAAAGTATAAAAAGTGCAAAGAAAACCATTGCAAATCTGATAAAACGCCTCAATTTTTAATCCTCCTTTTCCAGGGTACGAGTACTGTTGATTATTATTTTCGGCTACTATCATTATATATGTATCATAGCATAATAAGTCTGATTATTATACAATTCATCGCTTGAATTCGATTGACAGACCCAACGTATTGTATTACACTTAATATTAATAATCATTATGCAATTTATTAAAAAATACAATCCAAATGGATTACAAGCCCGCTGTCCGCAGGCGATAAGAAATTGTTTGGGAGGTAATATAAATGAAAAGGATGCTTATGCTGCTTGTGACGTTCACATTGCTTTTTTGTTTGGCCTCACCTGCTTTTGCCGGCGGCAAGGATGCGTCGGCGCCGGGCGTAAAGGGCTCAAATCCATCAAACAACAAGATTGACTTCCCGATTGATCAAGCCGTAACCATAACCTTTGACAAGAATATTTTTAAAGGCAAGACGTTTACTAAAATTACCTTAACCGATTCAAACGGAATAAAAATCAAATACAAAGCGGAAATTGACAAGAACTTATTAAGCATTAAGGCTGTTGCTGATCTCAAGAATGATACCGGATACACATTAAATATTCCGATTGGAGCCATCGTCAATCAGTCGAGGATTTCGATAAGGAAATCCATTGTATTGCATTTTACAGCTGCAAAAGCCAGGGTCGCTATTCCCTTTAGCGACAAAAACCTTGAGAAGGCCATAAGAGAAATAATAAACAAGCCGGAGGGGGATATTTATATTGACGACGTAAAAAGCGTCGAGACACTGGATTTACGGGAAAAGAACATAGCCGATATTACTCCGCTTCAATTTTTTTTCGGACTAAAGAATCTTTCTTTGAGCTATATAACCTCCGAAACATCAAGCAACCGTAATAAAATCAAGGATATAAGCGCGCTGTCAAAGCTGTCCGGCCTTACGCAGCTGGATTTGACAGCGAATGAAATAACGGATATCGGCGCATTAAGCGGCTTAAGCAATCTGACCTCATTACAGCTTGCCGTCAATAAGATATCGGATATTACTTCGCTCAAGGGGCATATAAACTTAAGGAATCTTGCATTAAACAAAAATAATATAAGCGACATCAGCATGCTAAAAGGCTTGGAGAACTTACAGATACTGGGGATTACCGATAATTCAATAACCGACATAAGTCCTCTGCGGGATTTAAAGAATCTGCAATATCTTTTTATGAACGACAATAATATAAGCGATATCAGCGCACTTAGCGGATTAGCCAACTTAAAATCACTTTATTTAGCCGGCAATCCAATTGCCGACTTCAGTCCTGTAGAGCCATATTATTCTAACCTGACTGTAAAGGATTTTGAAATCACCGATAAAAAAGCGGCAGTAGGCGAAATTGTAGGCGGTACCTGCAGGGCGACATACAACTTTGACCTTGAAAGCGGCAATGAAGTTGAAAACGGATACGAATCCGATTTTTGGTGGGAGAGGAGGACTTTAATTAATGCGGATATTGTACCGCAAAATGGGGCGATCTGCGTTTATACCGGAAAGGATTTCAATTTCAGCGTGATAGATCTTGATTTTTTCAAAAACACTCATTTCGAAAAATTTTCAGGCAAGGCAATAAGCGACGATAAACTGGGAAAAGGCGATATAGTACTCTTTAAAACTCAGGAGGGCAACTATGCCAAGCTTGTGATAGAGGGTATCGACGATGAGTATACTTTGAAATTTAAATATGTTTTATACGACAATTAGTCAATTACCTTGCATTGGAGATAAGTATGAAAAAGGTTTATTCCTTCAGCCTGAATGAGCAATTGATGGATTCACTGGACCGCGTTTGTCTGAAAACCGGGCATTCCCGTTCCGAAATGATCTCCAGGCTTTTGATTGAGCATGTTAACGGCGGCGTTGACCCGGATGTTGTGATAACGGAAAACATACAAACAACGAAGAACACTATTATCAGGAAAATATTATCAATGTATGAAACGGTGCCGGAATTAAGCGAATTCATATCGAAATTTTCGTTCCGGCTGTCTCTGAACAATGATGAAACCGCTATATTGTTTACTGCGGAAAACAGAAGGTTTTATTGTGAAATCAAGTCGGTTGCAGATGCGATCAAAATATCCGCAAGGGTTGAATCCAGTTCAAAAAAAGCTTATGGAGTATTTGAAGAGGCCTATGATAAAGGCCGGAACGTATTGGAGGAGCAGGGCTACAGGCGTGATATTTTCCAGAGGTACTGGAGCCTGGAATACAGGTATGAAATAAAGGAATACCCCGAGGGGGAGGAGATTGACACGCTTGCACGATATCTGCTGCAAAAATTCCTTTTATTATATACAAATTTTCTTATTCATATCGACTTCATTGTTGATAACGAAGAGGCCAAAAGCATTATTCAGAGGACGGATGCGTTGAAATCGTATGACGGCCTGTACTCGCATATCGGCCCGCCGTTTCTGCAGGTTGTGACAGGAGCCATGCGGGGCAAGAGGTACAAGCTTGGGAAGGAATACAGCGTATTGGGCAGAAGCGGTGCTGATATTAATTTATTCGAGCAGGAGCTCAACAGGAAAAAACCGGTGGTGTCTAAAAAACATGCGGCTGTTTCTATCCGGGACGGCAGTTTTTTTGTCAATGACCTCGGGAGTACAAACGGTACGAGAGTAAACAGTCTTTCAGTAAATGCGATAAGCGCCGAATATGAATTGAAGGATGGGGATTGCATTTTTATAGCCGATATCGAATTGAAGCTGATTGCCCGATAGTTTCTGCAAAGGAAGTGAAGCAATATCACACATCAGTATTTGTGCATGAATTGCATGGGCAACAAAGGAATCGCAGACAGATGTCCGCATTGCGGCTTTGTTGAAAGCCTGTGCCGGCAGAATCCCAATCATTTGCCTTTCAGGTCTGTGCTCCGGGACAGGTATATAACCGGTAAAGCGCTCGGGCAGGGAGGCTTTGGAGTTACCTATATCGCATGGGACACAAAGCTGAATATTCCCATGGCGATAAAGGAGTATCTGCCGCTGAGCCTCGCCGGACGGTCTGCCGGCTCTGTTAACATCTCCGCCCTTTCCGCAGAAAAGGAAGCCGGCTTCAGGCATCACCTTGAAAAATTTCTTCAGGAAGCCAGGATTCTCGCGAAATTCAATAATGAAAAGGGTATCGTCTCGGTACAGGATATATTTGAGGAGAATGCAACGATATACATTGTAATGTTTTATGTCCGTGGCGAAACGCTGGAAAAGCATATGCAAAGGCAGCGCCGGACATATTCATTCCAGGAGGCAATGCTGGTCATGGGCGCCGTGATGGAGGCGCTGTC
The DNA here is from genome assembly GCA_023415815.1 of Bacillota bacterium. Taxonomy (GTDB): domain Bacteria; phylum Bacillota; class Clostridia; order Acetivibrionales; family DTU013; genus JAEZJL01. The sequence continues at coordinate 11,846 of JAEZJL010000364.1, forward strand.
GAAAATTCACAGGGGCGGTCTGATTCACAGGGATATAAGCCCCGACAATATATATATCACGGCCGACAACCAGGTAAAGCTTCTGGATTTCGGGGCGGCGAAGTATACGATCATGGAGGAGGAAAAAAATTTCTCGGTTATTTTAAAAAGGGGATATGCGCCCTTCGAGCAATATACAGCCGGGAAAAAGCCGGGACCCTGGACGGATGTCTATTCGGTTGCCGCCACAATGTACAGGATGCTGACGGGAGAGATTCCCCCCGAAGCGGCGGACAGAATATTAAAGGATGACATTTTACTCCCGTCGGCTTACGGGATTGACCTGCCGGAGTACGCGGAGACGGCCTTGATGAAGGCTCTGGCTGTAAATGCGGAGTGCCGGTTTCAGACGATGGATGAATTCATACAGGCACTGGAGGCGGGCAGCGAGGTAAACACTCAGCGGATGACATTCGCTCTTGACGCCGAGAAGCAGGAAGCAATATCGCCGCCCGGGGAGGCTGCCGGCAATCAAAAGGATTTACAGGGGCTGCCCGGGAGAAAAGGGAGCTCAGTCCCGAAAAGGAAGCGGATACGGAAAATCATTGCGGCGTGTGCAGCAGTAATGGTTATTTTACTTGCGGCGGACTACAGTCTTGATATACCGGCAGGGAACACGGCGGCTGATGCTGAAAAGCTGAGTCTGATGACATGCGTCAGCGAAACGGAGAAGAAGGTACTGATAGACTGTACAAAAGCAGACACCGGGATCGGCCTGTCTGTACAGAATTATAAAAAAGAGGCGTACAATCCTGATGATTATGTGAGCTATATCAGGATGAGGCTTGCCTCGGAGGATGTTCCGGATTTGCTCGTACTGCCGGTAGGAAGCTACAGGAACGGGCCGATAAACGCCCCGGACACATTGCTGGACCTGACCGGTGAGGATTTTATCGGGGAGGTTTCAAAAGTATATAACGATTATGCTTCGACGGAGGGGAAAATATATTCGGTGCCGAACGGCCCTGCATTTCTGAACGCATGGCTGTACAACAGGCGGATTTATGACGAGCTGGGCCTTTATCCTCCTGAAACCTGGGATGAGCTGCTTTCCAACTGCGAAAAAATCAAAAGCGCCGGCAGAGTGCCGATAACAGCTCCGTTCAAGGATGTCTGGACTTCATACATTTATTATTCCAACGCTTTTTATTACATGGAGGTTGAGGAACCCCAATTCGTAAATGAGTTTATCGACGACAGCTTGAGCCTTCAGACAAAATCCGGCTTCATCAAGGCATTGAGCGACCTGCAGCAGCTTTCGGACAAGGGATATTTCAATAAGGACTCGAATGAAACCGATTATTCCAAAGGGATCGAAGACTTTGCGAAAGGCAGGGCGGTCCACTTTCCCATAGGCGCCTGGGTGCTTGGAAATTTGAAAAAATATTACGTCGAGACAATCAGCGATGTCGGTATGTTTGCAATGCCGTGGGATGGCCGGACGCCAAAGGGGACAGGCGCAAGCATGCCTCCCGGGCTCTGTATTTACAAAAACACGGCGCACAGGGAAAGCTCGCTCAGGTTTTTAAAGTACTATATCTCCAGGACCACTGTAAACAAACTGAAAAACAAAACGGAAGGGAGCGGCGATGAGACTTTTGCATTTGCCGGGATACCGCTTATAAGAGGCTACGGATTTCCCGAGGACACGATCCCGGCAATCAAGGATGAGGTTGCAATCGTAAATTCAGGAAATATCAAGGCGCAATTGTCCGATGAGGTATTCTTCTTTGACCGGGCAGGCAATATCAATCAGATTACTGTAGATGTGGCAAATGATAAAGCTTCTCCGGAGGAGGCGGCGGTAAAAATCGGCAAAGAGCTGAAAAAGGCCGCGGATTCGGGAAGCGTGAAGCTTAAATAGTACTTTTTATTCATTAGATGAAGGGGGGCGCAATCTTGAAACGTATTTTCTCTATTTTTCTATGCCTGATGCTATTACCGGTTTTGCTTTTTCAAACAGCTGCTTTTGCGGCAAATACGGATCCGGTTGAAAAGCAATTGTCGCAGAAATATCCGGAAAGCAGACTGTACTTCGTGGCAAAGGACGGCAGCGATAAAAACGCCGGGACGATTCAAAAGCCGTTCCTGACAATCCAGAAGGCTGCGGGCATCATGAAGCCGGGGGATACCTGTATCCTCAGAAAAGGCGTATATGGTGAAACGGTCAGACCAAAATCCGGCCTGTCGGGAAAAAAAGTCAGATTTGCCGCATTCCCGAATGAGAAGGTGACGGTAAGCGGGGCGGATGAGCTGAAGCTGGAATGGAAGGTATACAAAGACAATATCTATAAAGCTTCAGTACCGTTCGAATTTAACCAGCTCTTTTCAGACGGCCAAATGATGAATGAAGCAAGGTGGCCTAACGCTGAGGTTGGGAATCTCTTGAACATTGAAAGGGCGACGACGGATACAGGTACGGATACAAAGGGCTTAAAGGATTCCAAACTACCCCGGGGTGATTGGGACGGTGCGACAGTTATGATCTGGTCGGGGGAGGGCTGGACCAGCTGGACAAGGAAGATAACTGCTTATAAAGCCGGAGACGGTTTTACTTTCAATGAGGATTTTGACGATACGCAATACATACCAAAGGAAGATATCCCGAAGGAAGGCAATCTGTACTTTATATCCGGAAGCCTTGCAGGGCTTGATACAAACGGAGAGTGGTATCTTGATAAGGTCAGGAAGGAATTGTATTTCTGGTCTGTGGATGGGAAATCGCCTGCGGCACACAGGATTGAGGCGACCAGGAGAAGCGCCGCATTTGATTTAAGCAAAAAAAATCATGTTGAAATCAATGGCTTGAATATTTTCGCAGCCTCCATATTGATGGAC
>JAEZJL010000251.1 GCA_023415815.1 Bacillota bacterium
CCTCCGACGACAGGCTTTCATACTGCGCTTCAGGTATACCGAAATTTTCCAGGCTCACATCGCCTCTGACAGCCACGATCCTGCCGGCGTTCCTGCTTTTTGAATACTTTCCGTCAAAATAAAAATCCAGTACGCCGTACAGCTTTTCCTCAACCGCCGCCTGATCCTCTCCCCGCACCAGACAGTATATCCTGGCGTCCGTGCGGGTATGGATCTCGTCGAGCAGATGGACGCCCAGAAAGCCCGTCGCACCAGTAATAAGCACACTCTCTATCCTTCCGCCGAAATAGCGGCTCCTGATTGAGCCGTTGCTTATTTCGGGCGTATACGCGCCTCCGTCTTCCGCTTTTTCGCCGTTCCTGCCATCCAGGACCTCCGCCAGCCGGCGTATCGACGGGTATTTGTAAAAATCCTGGGTAGATGCCTCCCATCCATACCTGAAAACAAGGGATTGAACCCGTATCACCGCCATGGAATCCGCACCGAGCGTGAAGAAATTGTCGTCTATTCCGACTCTTTTGATCCCAAGCACCTTTTGCCAGCATTCGGCCAGAATCCTCTCCATCCTGTTTCTCGGCCTTACATGTTTGTTTCCGGTTTCCATGCCTCCGTCGATTAGTTCCAGGGCTTTCTTATCGACCTTTCCGTTCGGATTCAAAGGCATCCTGTCGATCCTCACAAAATACGAGGGTATCATGTAATACGGCAGCTTTTTGGCCAGGCAGTCCTTTATATTCATCAGGGATATTTTGGCGTCCGGCACGATGAAGGCGCACAGGCATTTCCTTCCGTCCCTGCTCCTGACGAGTACCGCAGCTTCTTTAATACCCTCGGCCTTTATAAGCGCATTCTCTATTTCCTCCAGCTGTATCCTGTAGCCGTTTATTTTTATCTGATTGTCGATCCTTCCCAGAAATTCGATGTCGCCCTCCGAAAACCACCTTCCGAGGTCGCCCGTCCTGTACAGCCTTTCGTTCGGGTCGAACGGGCTAGCGATAAATTTGCCGGCGTTCATACCGGCCTTCCCTGCATATCCTCTCGCCAGGCCTTCGCCGCCGATGCATATTTCGCCGCTGATCCCAATCGGCGCGATATTGCTGTGCTTGTCCAGTATGTATATTTTTACGTTGCCCAAAGGTCTTCCGATATTGAAGGGATTCTCGCTCCCGACCCGCTTGAGCGTGGCCTGGACGGTCGCTTCGGTTGGGCCGTAAACGTTATATACGCGCGTCTTTTCCATACCCGCGAGGTATTGAAGCAGCTCCTGCGACGGGACCTCCCCTCCGATTATGAGCTCGGTCAGACTTTTGATGCTGCCTGGAACCGTCGCATCGTCCATAAACAGCTGCAGCCTTGAGGGGGTGATGTGCAGGATATCGGCATGATTCTTCAGTATCGATTTTGCAAGCAGCCGGTTGTCCCTTTGCTCCTCCTCGGAGGCGATTATCACCGTTCCTCCGGCTGCCAGCGGCAAAACGGTCTCCAGCACCGATACGTCAAAAGACATTGTCGTTATGGCCAGTACCTTTCTGGAGCGATAGTCTATTTCCTCCATGGTGGCGCGTATCAGGTTGTTTACAGACCGGTGCTCTATCATTGCTCCCTTCGGGCTGCCTGTGGAGCCGGAGGTGTAAATGACGTAGGCCAGATCCTCAGGACTGTTTATATTCACGGGATTAGCCCCGTCTTCCTCCTCTATCTCATCGGAGAGGATGTCTATTGTTTTTACTCCCGGAAAGCAATCCCCTGCAATGCCCGTATTTGCAAGCAGGAGCTTGCAGCCGCTGTCCGCGAGCATATACTCCGCCCTGTCCCTGGGCAGCTCCGGCACGATCGGAAGATATGCGCCGCCGGCTTTCAGTATTCCGAGCATTCCGACAATCATTTCGAACGAGCGGTTTACCCTCAGGCCTACGACAGCATTGCGCGCCGCCCCCGCCTTTCTCAGAAACCCGGCAAGCCGGTTGGCCCTTTCATTCAGCCCCCCGTAGGTCATGCTTTCCTCCTCGAAAACGAGGGCCGCTCTGCCGGCGTTTGCGGCTGCCTGCTCTTCAAACAGGGCCTGCAGCACTTTCCCCCTGTCATATTCGAGAGTCCTCCCGCTGAATTCGTGAAGGATCCGGTATTTTTCCCTTTCGGACACCATCTCGATTTCGGGGAGCCTTCTGAAGGGGTTGTCAAGAGCATGCCACAGAAGCCTGCTTATATGGTCGTGTATAAATTCTATCTCCTTTGAGTAAAACAGGTCGGAAAGATAATCATAATCAAAAATGATGTTCCCATCGTCTTCCCGGTCGTTCACATGGATGCAGAGCGATTCCAGCTGGTAGCCGTTCGGGTGCCACCTGGCTTCATAGCTGCCGGGGTTCTCCTTTATGAGCTTTGCGTTCTGGTAGGAAACGATGATGTCGTATAGCTTTTCCACGCCCCTGTCCTTTTCCCTTATGTCCTTGAGCAGGAGGTTGTAGGGATATTTCTGGTGCTTCAGGACGGACATCCACTCTTTCAGTATGTATCCGGAATAGGTCAGATAATCAAGGCTCTCATCTACTTTTATCCTCACGGGAACCGTGCTTACAAACATACCGAGGGTGTTCTTATCTTTCGCGTTCGAGCGATTAAGGATGGGAGTGCCGAAAACGACCTCCTCCCTGCCTGTTACACGGTTTATGTATATGGCCACCGAGGACATTATAAATGCGATGATGGACGTTTTATTCTCCTGGCAGCACTGGCGCAGTTTTGCCGAGAGCCTTTTAGGAAGTACGAACGTCCTCCTTTTGGATCTGAGGCTCGTTTCCTCCCGCTTAAGCAGCTTCAGGACCGTGAGCTCCGGAATATTTTCAAATTTGCCGTTCCAGAATTCCCTGTCGCTTGCGAACCTGCCCGACCTTTCATAGACCTTTTCACCGTCGATATAGTCCAGGTAGGAGCAGGTCTCCGGCTCAACGTTTTCAATCCCCTTGAGGAGGCCGCCGTAATATTTGAAAAGCTCGTTAACCAGCAAAACGGAGGACCACGCGTCGCCTATCAGGTGATGGATTTTAAAGTACAGGCCGGAGGTCCCGTCGTCCGTCCTCACAAACGCAAAATAAAACAAATCCGAATCAAGGGAAGGAAAGGGCGTCTGTGTCTGTACGGCGTCCCATCTGTACAATTTTTCGGAGTCGGGGAATTCGATCGCTTCAAGCCTGTAAAATTGATAACCGGAAACATACTGACAGGGTTCTCCGTCTATTTCCGCAAAACGCAGCCGCATCGAATCGTTGTTTAACAGAAACAAATTCAGAGCTTTTTCAAATATTTCCAGGTCTATTTCATGTTTGATTTTTATAGTAGCCGCTACAATGCCAATACTTGTTCCGGGGTATAGTTTTTCTGTGTACCATATACCCTTCTGAGGATGTGTCAAAGAATAGTATTTTACATCACTGCTCAAAGGGGATCACCTCACGTATCATTGGTAAAATGGCAATTGCAGGTAGCTATAGATCGTTTGATTGTATTATATTGGTTTTTTTTAGCTATTACAAGATAATAATATCACAAGTATGTTACAAAAGCCTGAAAAATGGCTAATACAGGCATTCTACGAATACATGCCGTCGCATCCTGAGATATATTTCCCATATTTCACAGAAAGCGGCTGTCATTTCAGAGCTACTATCGTCACGCCCGATTCGCCCTCGCCGTATTTTCCCAGTCTGAAATCCTTCACCAGCCC
>JAEZJL010000292.1 GCA_023415815.1 Bacillota bacterium
GGGCGATACCTCGGGCGATCGTCATCGTGCCCAGGGTGGCGATGAAGGGCGGCAGCTTGCAGCGGGCTACCAGCTGGCCGTTGATGACCCCGATCGCGATACAGGACGCGAAGGCGACGAGGATCGCCAGCAAGGGGGTGACGCCGCGGCACATCAAGGTCGCCGCTATCATACTGCTCATCCCCATCATCGAGCCGATGGAAAGGTCGATGTTGCCGGTGATCAGGACAAAGGACTGCGCAATGCCGATGATCAAAATCGGAGAGATCTGCCGCAGCAGGTTCCCCATGTTGGTTGGTGAAAAAAAGTCCTTGCTCAGGATTTGAAACACAATGCATAAGGCAATCAGCCCTACCGTAACCGTAATGACCTGTCCCATGCCCCTGATGGCCAGAATCCTTCTGATTGGATTGCTCTTGCGCTCACTCATAATTTTATATTCTCCATGACGCCAGTATTGTTTATATTTTGTTGTCCGCTGTTATTTTCAGATACCGCAGCGCGGAAAGGACTCCGCCCTGCCGTTAAGATACCCCGGCCTGCTGCGCGAACTTGTCCTCAAACATTGTCGCATACTCCAGGATTTGATTTTGCGTGACGCTGCCCGCCATAAATTCGCCCGTGATCCTGCCGTCGCACATGACGATGATCCGGTCGCTGATCCCCAGAATCTCCGGCATTTCGGAGGATACAAACAGCACGCCGATACCCTGTTTTTTTAAATTGTTCATCAGGTTGTATATCTCCACCTTCGCAGCGACATCGATACCGCGCGTCGGCTCATCAAAAATAATCACCCTGGAATCGCGCGCCAGCCATTTGCTCACCACCACCTTTTGCTGGTTCCCGCCCGACAGGCTGGCCGCATCCACCTCCGTATTGGGCAGCTTGATCCTCAGATCGGCCACCGCCTTTTCGACCATGACCTTTTCCTTTTGTCTGTTCACATAGCCAAAGATACCCGAAAGCGCGTCGAGGCTGGGCAGGGCAATATTCTCCCTTACGGACAGCTTGGTGCAAAGACCGTCCTTTTTCCTGTCCTCGGGCGCCAAAACCACGCCGTTTTTAATCGCATCAAAGGGCTTGCGTATATCAATGGGCCTGCCATTTAGAAGCAGCTCGCCGCTCTGCTTCGGATCCACGCCGAAAATAGCCCTTGTGGTTTCGGTGCGTCCCGCTCCCATGAGGCCGGCAATACCGACGATCTCGCCCTCATACAGCTCCAGGCTGATATTGCGTACCATCTTGCCCGCGTTGAGGTTTTTGACTTCAAAGATCTTTTTGCCTTTATCACAGAAGACCTTCGGAAACTTCTCCCTGATCTCGCGTCCGACCATGTGTGAAATGATTTCGGGCAATGTGGTGTCGGCGTAATTCATGCTTGCGATATACCTGCCGTCCCTCATGATGGTCACCCGGTCGGCAATATGGGCGATTTCCTCCAGGCGGTGGGAAATATATACTATCCCGCAGCCTTGATTCCTCAGCTCCCGAATGATCCGGAACAAGTCCTCAATTTCCTTTGCCGTCAGCGCGGAGGTCGGCTCGTCCATTATCAGGATTTTTGCGTTGACCGACAGGGCCTTGGCAATTTCCACCATCTGCTGCTTGGAAACCGCCAGGTCGCCCACCACGATCTCCGGGGCGATGTCTATGTTCAGCTTGTCGAGAACTTTTCCGGCCTGCCTGTTCATTTCGGCCTGCGACAATACGCCGGCGCGGGTGAGCTCCCTGCCTAAAAAGATGTTCTCCGCAACCGTCAGGTGGGAGCACATATTAAGCTCCTGATGGATGATTGCCACACCGAGCGCTTTTGCCATTTTTGTACCGTACTCGCCCTGCCTTTCGCCGAAAATCGTCATGTCGCCGCCGTCGCGGGCATAAATGCCGCTGAGGACTTTCATTAATGTGGACTTTCCTGCGCCGTTTTCCCCCAGCAGCGCCAAAACCTCGCCGGATTTCAGATTGAAGGAGACGTCGTCCAGGGCTTTGACGCCGGGGAAGGTTTTCTCAATATGCGAAAGCTCAACGATGTATTCCTGCATATCAGCAGATTCCTTTCCAGTAAGAACTTGATAAAAATTCAACATTTCGTTAAAGGAATGATTGACAATAAAAATATAGCACCTTTGCCCTGCGCAAATAAGGGGGTGATATTTCGTCTTATGGGGGGATTATTTGGATGTTTTTATTGGTCATCAGGAACAGGACGGAAGGACATACCGGATACAATTCCAGGGAATTGGTTTTGTATTGTTTTGGAAGAATTAATACAAGTCAGATGTAAAGCAAGCTGAAAGAAACGCCTGAAAGCGCGCATACGCCTGGCGCACCAGCCTTAAGCGTCATTATCGGAGCAAATGAAACTCCGCACGCTCAAACTCACCGCCCAGGCGCCCATTTTCGAGAATCAGCAGGCGATCGGCGGGAATCAGGTTGTCCCGCAGGCTGACCGCTAAAATGACCACGGCGATGCCCTGGGACTGCAGCTCCTGGATGAGACGGATCACATGCTGGCGCAAATACAGGTCGGCATCGGCAAAGGGCTGGACGCAGAAAACCACCTTCGGCCTATAGAGATGCGTCCTGTAATACACGAGATTATAAAGCGAAAGAAGTGGCAGGCCAAGGATATCCTTCGCATGGATATCCTTGCCGATATATTGCTCATATTCCTTGAGAACGCTTTCCCTGATCCGCTTGCCGGCCCAGATAAACGGCATCCTGCTTTCAAGCGGAAAACAGAGGTTATCGATAAAGGACATCTTCGGAAACAGCATGCTCTTTGTTGGGTTTTCCGCAATCACAAGCACGTTTTGCCTGAGCGCCGCGCTTTTTTTATGTTTCCGGGCATACCCGTCCAGCAGGATATCTCCCTTCAACGGCCTGGCATATCCTGACATCAGGTCTACAAATCCCCCAAGCGCAGTATTGCTGCGGTCAAAAAATACAAAGCACTCCCCTGCGCGTACCGTCGCGTTAAAATCGATGATGTTTCCGGAGGTGACGTTACGGAATTCCAGAACACTTTTCGGGGCCTTAGCGCCGCCCCGCGCCGGAGAAATCAGCGGCGGCTGAGGAATTACCGGCAGCGCAGGAGCTTCAGACTCCGGAGAAATTAACGCCGCCGGTACCGTGAGCGGCAGCTCCGGCGCAATGAACCTCGGCATGATTTCCGGCATGAAATTCTCCCTGTCCAGCACTTTAATGATTTTCCCGTTTTCCATCAGGGCCGCCTGACTGCAAATCTGAAAGACTTCCTCATAGTGGCTGCAGATATATAAAAAAGAAACGCCCTGCGCTGCGTAGTGACGTATGAGGGCGTGAAAGCCCGCAAGGTCGGAAGCACTGACAAAATTGCTGATATCGCGGAGGACCACAAGCTTTGCACCCGATATAACAGCACGGAGCAGTTCCACAACACACCGCTCAAAAAATGTGAGGCTGGCAACCTTTTCACCCGCCTGGATCGAGACGCCGATATCCCCGGCGAAAGCCGCGAACTGTCTCTCCAGCGCCTTGACCGGGATCAAGCGCTTTTTAAAGCCGGGGCGCATAACGAAAATATTGTCTGACACCGTCAGGTTTTCCAGCAGCCGGCTGCGCTTGTCAATCACAGATACCTGATTGAAGCTCATGGAGCTGTGCTGATAGCTGTTGACCGGTTTTCCCGCGAAATAGACGTGCCCGTAGTAGATCGGGACATTCTGACATAGCAGCCGTATCAGCGCCTCCAGACCATAAGCGTTTACGCAGATCAGCCCCATGATTTCGCCCCGGAAAATATGCAGGTTTACACTGTTGAGCAGCGTAGAGCCCTCGTCTGTCTGTGTCACTTTGTGGAGCCGCAGAGTTTCAATTTTCATTTTCCGTTTTCACCATCCCGCCTGCACGCACCTTATCTGCGGAGGTGCGCCGTCTCGCCCGTTTCATCCCGTTCCCGGAGGCTTTCGGCCGCCCGGCCGATAATGAGGGGCAGCATGATTTCCACGTCGGTACCTACGTTCGGCGTGCTGTATATCGTTATTCCGTATTCCTCTCCAAACAAAAGGCGGATACGGTTATTGACGTTGATAATGGCGATGCCGCTCTCACCGTCGCTGTCTGCGCTGACATAATGAAGAAACGTGGTATTCAATTTCTTGTTGATCTCACGAAGGCGGCCTTCCTCGATGCCCAGCCCATCGTCTGAAATCGTGATGAGCAGGAGGTTTTCCGTGGACACAAGCTTGATCGCAATATGCCCCGGTGTGATTTTTCGTTCAATGCCGTGAATGACAGCGTTTTCCACAATGGGCTGCAGCGTTATTTTGGGAAGCCTGCACTTGAAAAGCCTGTCCCGCTCCTCATCGCCGTACTGAACGCTCAGCTGGATCTTGGGTCCGAAACGGTATTGCTGGATGATATAATAATTCTTTATGTTCTCCAGCTCGTCCTCCAGCGTGACAAGCTGCTCCATATTGGATGTCGTATAACGGAAGAACGAAGCCAGAGTCTCAACCATCGTCGCAACATTATCCAGGCCTCCGGCAATTGCTTCTCCCCGGATCCCTTCCAGCGTGTTATAGAGAAAATGGGGATTGATCTGGTTTTGCAGCGCCAGATACTGCGCCTGTTTCCGGTTGGCCATCAGAAGCTCCCGCGTATCCAGCATTGACTTGAGCTTTTTTAAAGCGCCGTCCATCCCCGGAGAAGGCGGGTAACGGAGGTTATAAATGTCCTTCGGCGCGAAGCCTTCGATAAAGAGCTTCAGCATTCTTTCCGTTTCACGGTAGGGCTTGGTCAGCCAGCAATATCCAAAATAAAGCATGCTAAACAAAAAGGCCGCACATAAAACCGCCAGCGCCGTCCGCCACAGCCGGTCAATTGCCTCCCCGGCCGCCAGCGTCAGGATCAGCAGACCGTTGAACAAAAACAGCACGGATACAAAAAGCACGCCGCGTTCCCACAGAAAACTGTACTTTTTCATAACTGCCCTCACCCTCGCCGCGTTTCACTCATGGCGGCCGCACGCCGTCACTGTCCTTTTGCGCCCTGCTCAGGAAAACAGCTTCCGGTATTCATTCGGTTTAAGCCCGGTATATTTTTTGAAGATGCCGGTAAAGTGCTTCAAATCGCTGTAGCCGACCTCCTCGCATATAGCCGCGACCGTTTTATTGGTCTCCTTGAGCATGGCGCGCGCATGAGTTATGCGTACCTCAGACAGGTATTCCAGAAAATTCAGCCCGTTCTCCTTCTTGAACAATGTGCTCAGGTAGGTAGGGTTAAATCCGATGAAGGCAGCCAATTTATCAAGGGTGACCTGGGCCGCATAATTTTCCTGAATATACTGCTTGGCAAGCCGCAACGGCCTGGTTTCAGACTGCCTGGCCTCCTCCATTGCCCGGGCCAGCATTTCCGACAGTTCCGTAAACAGCAGATTAAACAGCGACTCCGAGCTCTCGCATTGATCCGCCCTTTCGGAGAAGCCGCGTATCTGCTCCTCAAGCCGCCAGGTATGGTTGTAATGACTGCAAAGCAGCATTAAATAAGTGTTATAGGCATTTTGTACGATGTTGTAAAGCGCCTGCCCGTTCAGGTTTTCCAATGCAAGGCATTGAACCCTGAATTTTTCCAGCGGCGCCAAAAGCTGATCCCTGTCCAGGGTTTCCAGTATCCGTTCCATATTGCTTTTCAGCGCCGACATCAGTGCGTTGATATCATTTAGGTTGACAGAGCCCGTCTTGGAAGGCTGCCCTTCTATCAGGATCCCCGTACCTTCCATCAGGCGCTGCGCTACGGCTGCTTCCGCCGAAGAAAGGGTCAGCGCCAGCTCGCCGGTTTTTGTCACAGGCGCCCCAAGCCCAATGGTCAAAGCCATCTTTCCGTATACGCTGGCCTGAACGAGAAAATCATCCAGGGCCGCTTTGAAGTGCCTGCGCAACGGCGCCCAGCCCGATTCACCCAAATTAAGAACCCCATACGCACGGTTTCCGCACACGGAAAGCTGCATATCAAAGCACAGCGGCTCCAAAGCTTTCTGCAGCCGCTGTGTAAGCTTATCCATCAAAACTGCGATAGCGTTCTGACACTGCTCCGGGGACGGGCAGTCGATTTTTGCTATAAATATCTGAAACGCTCCCTCTTGAAAACGAAAGCGGTAATCCCGGTTGAGGCTTTCAAGCGTCATTTCCTCCTGCGGCGGCTTCTTCAGCAAGAGCTCGCTGAATACCCCCGAGCGCAGCTTTTCCATATCGCTCTGCAAAAAAAGATTCAGGCGCTCTTCCAGAGAGATATTGCTGAGCTTAGCCATGTATTTTTCCCGCACCTTTTGCAGGATGGCGCTCAGCTCGTCTTTTTTGATCGGCTTTAAAATATAATCCTGTACTTTGAATTGGATCGCGCGTTTTGCATATTCAAAATCACGGTATCCGCTGATAATGACAAAATCCAAATCCTCTTTGATCTCCCGGGCTTTGGCGATCATCTCCAGGCCGTCATAGCCCGGCATACGGATATCCGTCACGATCAGGTCGGGGAGATAGGTTCGGACATGTTCCAGAGCCTCCACGCCGTTGTGGGCGACGCCCAGAATTTCCATGTCGAAGGAGGCCCAGTCCACCAGATTGCAAATAAGCTTACACACATTGATCTCGTCGTCGGCTACAATTACTTTTATCATAAGAGTTTCTTCTTTCCCACGGTGAAGCTTGTGCAGATAAGCGTATTTTATTGGAATTCAGTCTATCATAATCCTACCGCAAAATCAAATTTTTGTCATGCTCGGTTATCTCAAATATAAAAAATACCAGAGCCCTCTGAAATTC
>JAEZJL010000298.1 GCA_023415815.1 Bacillota bacterium
CTGATTGGGACACTTCTTTCCCGCCGATGGGCTGTGCGGAGAGGGATGTGCCCTTTTGACGTGGGCGCATCCGAGGCGTTGGCGGGTAGAGGGAAGCTCTTTTGATGAGGGTGTACAAAACAATAAATTTAACGAGGAGAATCTTATGCCGAAGAGTTACTTCAACAATGGTATAATCGGGAATTCAAGCATGCTTGGGTGTATTTCGGATAAAGGAGAGCTCATAAGGCTGTTCTGGCCCAATATCGACTATCCGCAGCATTTCGACAGGCTGAAGGCGGGTATATTTTTCCCGGAGGACACAGCGGCGGGCACATCCTGGCTGGACTCGGAGGCTTGGTCGCATTCGCAGGCCTATGCCGGAGACACGAATATACTTGCGACCGTATGCACCAACGAAGGAAAAGGGCTCAGGGTTATTCAGACGGATTGTGCGGTGCCCGACAGGGATGTGCTGGTGAGAAGCTATGAAATTGAAAGCCTGAGGGGGGACGACGTCGATGTCGGATTTATGCACTTTTCCTCCGGCATTTCCACAAGCCCCGACCCTTCGGGGGTGTTGTTCGATTTCGGGCTGGATGCGCTTGTCCATTACAGGCACAACTATTATATTTCAATAACGGCTTCGGCCCCGGTATGGAAATACCAGCTGGGCGGGGATGCGCTCAACAGCGCGGGGAATGTCTCGCTGAGAGGTACAGACAGCATCGGCATGATGCAGGACGGAGCCTTGGCCTGGAAGACGGGGAGGCTTGCCGCAGGCGAAAGGATATCCTTTACCGTATACATTTGCGCGGCGCACAGCCTGAAGGCCTTGAAGGAGCTGACCGCTTATACCGCGAAATGCAGTCCCCGGGCTTTTATTGAGGCTGCCGCAGGCTACTGGAAGGAATTCCTGGGGAGGACAAGGCAGATCAACACGGGCATCGAAGCCGTCGACAGGCTGTACAAAAGGTCTGCACTGGTATTCGGGCTGATGTCCGACAAAAAGACCGGCGGACTGCTCGCCGCTCCCGAGGCGGACGAGGAATTCACAAAATGCGGCAGGTATGCGTACTGCTGGGGCAGAGATGCCGCATTTATCACCGTCGCAATGGATAAATGCGGCCTTGCATCGGAGGTGGAGAGATTCTACAAATGGGCCGCGGCTATCCAGGATGAGGAAGGAAGCTGGCAGCAGCGGTATCATATGGACGGAAACCTTGCACCCTCGTGGGGACTGCAGATAGACGAGACCGGCTCCATAATATGGGGTGTGCTGCAGCATTACAAGACGACGAACGATAAGAGCTTTCTGACTTCAATGTGGGGATGCGTCAGAAAGGGCGTGGAATTTCTCTTAAAATATATTGACGCGGAAACAGGGCTGCCCTGGCTGAGCTTTGACCTATGGGAGGAAAGGCTTGGCGAGCATGCCTATTCCGCGGCCGCAGTCTGCGCCGGTATAAAGGCGGGGGCTGAAATAGGCGCTATCCTCGGAGAAACCGAAGCAATGCTCCACAGGTGGCGCGAAGCCGCGGACGCTATCCGTATGGCTGTTGAAAGGAATTTCTGGAAGCCTGAATGGGACCGTTTCATAAGGAGCATAAGGCTGAAGCTGAACCCCTGGGGAGAAGAACATACGGGCGACCGGGTATGGCTTGAAATAGACAATAAGGGAAACCACAGGGATTTTACACTGGAAGACGGCATCGTTGATATAAGCCTGCTCGGGCTTTGTATCCCGTTCGGCCTCTACGCGGCGGGCGACCCGAGGATGACCGGCACCGCGGAAGCGGTGGAAAAGGCGCTGTCCGCAAATGCCTCGGCAGGCTTGCTGCGTTATGAGAACGACGGCTACATAGGAGGGAACCCCTGGATTCTTACGACACTGTGGGCGGCCCTGTACAATATCGAGCGTGGAGATTACGAAAAAGCCGGGCTGTATTTCGACTGGGCCGTTAAACACAGAACGGAGCTGGACCTGCTTCCGGAGCAGGTCGACAGGGAGACGGGGAGGCCTGCCTGGATAATACCGCTGACATGGTCACACGCCATGTTTGTCCTTACCCTCATTAAGCTCGCCGACGCGGGCGTACTGAAGGGCCTCCCTGTTCCTGAGAATGGTTGAAGGGCTTATGCCGTAGTTGACAACCATATCTATGAGCAGTAGAAATCTTTTAAGCGCCTGTAACATTTTCAACCTCCCACTACCATGATATGGTATAATCAAAAGGATGTGATTCATAACGCTCATCCGCCGGTACGGCAGGCAAAAAAACTAAATAAATAATCGGCGCAGGTAGTTTCGCCGGGGTACCGGTAAACATAAAATATAATCTATCATTTTATACACGGGAGGGTTTATGCCCAGAGTCAAGTCAGTTTTTATATGCCAGGAATGCGGATACGAGTCCTCGGGCTGGATGGGAAAATGCCCGGCATGCGGCCGGTGGAACACCTTCGTGGAGGAGGTCCAGGACAGTCCGGAAAAACCTGCCGCTCTCATAAGCGAAATAAAGCCGGTGAGTATAAAGGATATAAAAATTGAAAACGAAAACAGGACCTCGACCGGTATGAAGGAGCTTGACCGCGTGCTTGGCGGAGGCGTTGTCGCGGGGTCCCTCATACTGGTCGGCGGCGACCCCGGGATAGGCAAGTCGACGCTGCTGCTCCAGATATGTGAAACCATGGGGGGAAAATCGAAAATAGTTTATATCTCGGGAGAGGAATCCGTAGGCCAGATAAAGCTCCGCGCCGAGCGGCTGAATGTGAAAAGGCCCTCGCTGCTCATGGTCTCAGCCTCCAATTTCGAGGCTGCCGCAAGGATGCTCGAAGAGGAAAAGCCGGGCGTGGCAATCGTTGATTCGATACAGACCATGTACACGGATTCCGTTTCCTCGGCGCCGGGCAGCGTGAGCCAGGTCAGGGAGGTCACCGCGGGGCTGATGAAGCTGGCCAAAAGCAGCGGAATAACTATATTCATCGTGGGGCATGTGACGAAGGAGGGCGCCATTGCCGGGCCGAGAGTGCTTGAGCACATGGTGGACACCGTTTTATATTTCGAAGGTGACAGGCATCTGAGCTTTCGCATACTCAGAGCGGTAAAAAACAGGTTTGGCTCGACAAACGAGATAGGCATATTCGAGATGCGGGACTTCGGACTGGCGGAGGTGGACAATCCTTCGGAGATGATGCTCTCGGGAAGGCCGGGAAATGTGCCGGGCTCCGCTGTAGTCAGCTGCCTGGAGGGCACAAGGCCCATGCTCATCGAGGTGCAGGCCCTGGTGTGCGCCACGAATTTCGGCGTGCCGAGGCGTATGGCCACCGGGATTGATTACAACAGGATTACGATGCTCATGGCGGTTCTGGAAAAGAGGGTGGGGCTCCAGCTGTACAATTATGACGCCTATGTCAATGTGGTAGGCGGTATCAGGATAGATGAGCCGGCCTGCGATTTGGGCATTGTCGCCGCCATAGCTTCAAGCTTCAAGAATATTCCGGTGGACGCCGGTACGGTGCTGATAGGCGAGACCGGCCTGACGGGAGAGGTCAGGGCGGTCGGGCAGATAGACAAGCGGATAATGGAGGCGAAGCGCATAGGCTTCAAAAGGTGTATCATACCGGATAAGAATATGAAGCTGGTGAGACAGCTGAAGGAACTGGACGGTATCGGAATACTGCCTGTCGGGAATGTACACGAAGCGTTTGATATAATAATGCAGGCTGGAGGTTCGGGATGCGTATAGAAAGATATAAGGATGATCAGATGCTGGAGCTGCTGAGACTCATGGCTCCGGGGACGCCTCTGCGCGAGGGCATGGAAAACATACTCAAGGCCAGGACGGGTGCGCTCATAGTCATCGGAGACTCCGAAGAGGTAATGAACGTACTGGAAGGCGGTTTCCTGATCAATAAGGAATTCTCGCCGGCCCGCCTTTACGAGCTGGCAAAGATGGACGGGGCCATTGTTGTGAGCAAGAATCTGGCTACAATTCTCTATGCCAACACGCTCCTCATCCCCGATCCCTCCATATATACCGAGGAAACCGGAACCAGGCACAAGAGCGCCGAGAGGTTTGCAAAGCAGACGGGCGAGATAGTCATATGCATATCGCAGAGGCGTAATATCATTACGCTCTACAAGGGCTCCAGGAAATACATCCTGCGCGATACCTCAACAATACTTACCAGGGCGAACCAGGCGCTGCAGACGCTTGAAAAATATATAGCCGTACTGGCAAATGCGTTAAACAACCTGAGCATACTGGAGTTTGAGGATATCGTGACCCTGAACGATGTGGCGGTGGTCATACAGAGGACCGAAATGGTAATGCGCGTGGTTGCTGAGATAGAAAGGTATATCTGTGAGCTGGGCAATGAGGGCAGGCTTCTCAGCATGCAGCTCGAAGAGCTCATGGCCTACGTCGAGGAGGACGGCAGGCTGGTTGTCGAGGACTACACGCTGCACACCGGCAATATCAATGTCGAGGATGTACTGAAACGCATAAGCTCCTTTGCGTATGACGAGCTAATGGACCTGACTTATATCTGTCATTCACTGGGATATTATATGACGCCCGGCTCACCTGATGTGAATGTGACGCCCAGGGGCTACAGGATCATGAGCAAGATACCCAGAGTGCATCTGACCGTAGCGAAAAAGCTTGTAGACGCCTTCGAAAATCTTCAGGGCATACTGAAGGCATCCATTGCGCAGCTCGACGAAGTCGAAGGGATAGGCGAGCCCAGAGCCAGGGTTATCAAGGACGGACTGAGAAGGGTGAGGGAGCAGGTGCTTCTGGAAAACCGCAGAATATAGACCGTGTTTTAATTAGCGGCGGATTGATATAATTAAGGGGTATATATCGTGAGATATATACCCCTGCATTTTGCCCAATTACCTTAAGTTATACTGTCCCATTATTTTTACCCTCTCCTGCTCCTTGATGATGATGTCATACAGGTTCAAATCAAGGGTGTTGCATATTGAAGCGAGGTAAAAAAGATTTCTTCCTATGTCCTTCTCGATCTGGTCCCTGCAGTTTTCGCAGAGCTTGCCTTCAAGATGGGTCTCCATGGCGTTTTTTATCTCTTCGAATCCGCCGTCTTCAGGCATTTCTTGCTTTCTGGCATTTATCCTGATGCAGCCGCATTGGGTCACAGCCTTGACAATGGAGCGGTTTATGCGCGAGTTGGAATCCTGGGATTTTGTTATGGAATCGATAATGCTTTTGTTTCTGAAAAGCAATTCCTGTACGGTGTATTGAAATTCATCCACCATAATATCCTCCATTATGCTACTCTCCTCTGCTGTTATTGTTTTTCCCCATACCGGAAGGCTTTTATACTGGAAAACCTCGTACCACTGAAGATAGGCGGCTTGCAGCTATATACTGGAATACGATATGAAGAAATGTCTCAGCACATTTTTATTATAATTGTTTGTACAAGCCTTTGTCAATGTACAAAAGTAGCACAAAAATACCCAGGCAATTAGTATTGACACAGGCTTAAGCTAATGGTACAATGATTTACTTTGACATTAAAAATTATCTGTAGTATACTTAATTATATGGGTCGAAAAAAACGCCTTGACTTCCTTTATCTCGGGGGAGTTTTATTTATCATGTAAAGTTCAATAACCGGCCTGGAAATATATATCCAGGAGGTTTCTACAAGGGTTAAAATCACATTCGTGAGGAGATATACGCGCTGGCGGCTAGTTTGGAGGATTCGGTATGTTTAATGTAGGTGATAAGATCGTTTACCCGATGCACGGCGCGGGTGTGATCGAATCAATTGAGGAAAGGGAAATCCTCGGCCAGAAACAGAATTATTATGTCATGAGAATGCCGGTGGGCGATATGAGGGTGATGATTCCTACTCACAATGTCGACGGTATAGGAATCAGAGGTGTGATTGATAACCATGATGTGGACAAGGTCTTCGAAATACTTCAGGATCAGAACATCAACGTAACGAGCAACTGGAACAAGCGCTACAGGGAAAACATGACTAAGATAAAAAGCGGCAGCGTTTTCGAGGTCGCCGACGTCGTCAGGACCCTTATGATAAGAGAGAGAGAAAAGGGCCTCTCGACAGGCGAAAGAAAAATGCTGAACAGCGCAAGGCAGATACTCATCAGTGAACTGGTGCTTGCCAAAGGTACGAACCAGTTTGAGGTCGAAAGCGCGATCAATGATTTCCTCGGGATTTAGTATTTACCCCACGGCTTGGTAGAATATTATTTATAGGGGAGCAAGATAGTGTTGAACAATGTAATAAAATTCTCATTTGCTACAGTGGGCTGCGTTACAGGTGTTACACTTACAAGGACCTTTTTTGAGTATCAGCTGACCGGGGCTGTGCCCGAATTTAAAATAGCCGTATATATCCTTGCTTCACTGGCGATGGGGGCTGTTTTCTATTCCACCGGCAGCAAAATCATCGAGATTGTACTGGGATTTCTGGATAGACTTGAGCTCTTCCTCCAGGAGATGACCCTCTATGAGCTGATTCTCAGCTCCATAGGCTTGATAGTAGGTCTTGTGGTCGCAAACCTGGTCACGATTCCTATCAAAAACATAGAAATCATCGGTACCCCCGTCTCCATTGTTTCCAATATCTTATTCGGATGCCTGGGCATAGCCATCGCCGCAGGCAAGAAAAACGAGAATCTCATGGATTCGGTAAGGAGCAGGACTGCGGGGCTCAAGGCTCAAAAGGCCGCATCCGAGCCAAAGATACTCGATACCTCGGTGATTATTGACGGCCGGATTGTGGATATCTGCAGGAGCGGCTTCCTGGAAGGCGAGCTTGTGGTGCCGGGCTTTGTCCTGGAGGAGCTCAGGCACATCGCGGATTCCGCCGATATCCTCAAGAGGAACAGGGGCAGGCGCGGGCTGGACGTCCTCAACATGATACAGAAAGATCTGGGATACCCGGTACGAATAGAGAATATTGAGCTGGCCTCCGATTCGGAGGTTGACAGCGAGCTGCTCAAGCTGGCCAAGAAGCTCAACGGCAAGGTGCTTACGATAGACTTCAACCTGAACAAGGTCGCCAGCTTCCAGGGCGTTCCGGTTCTGAACATAAATGAGCTTGCAAATGCGGTCAAGCCTATTGCGCTTCCGGGGGAAGAAATGGTCGTGCAGGTGATAAAGGACGGCAAGGAAAACGGCCAGGGCATAGGATACCTTGAGGACGGCACGATGATAGTCATAGACGGCGGCAGGCGGCACATCGGCGAGAGCCTGAATGTTACCGTGACGAGCATCCTACAGACCGCCGCCGGACGCATGATTTTTGCAAAGCCCAAATACACGATCGAACGGGTAATATAGTCCGCTGCAGGGGACGCGACATGGGGGGACGGTTCTCGTTTTGTCGCCCTCGTGCGACAAAACGAGAACCGTCCCCTTGTCGC
>JAEZJL010000317.1 GCA_023415815.1 Bacillota bacterium
ACGATCATGAATCAGCCTAAGCAGGTAGATGCATGAAGGCGAATCCATGATGGGTAATTCGCTTAACATAAACTTTCCTTGTACGGATATCATGCACAATTCGAGAACCGTCCCCCGCTGTCGCATATTATCAGCCCTATAACAACAATGGACAGTTGGTTTTATCTTACTGTACGGACGAGGATTGTAGCCTGTTGCATATTACATCATACGGAAGATTAAGAACGATCATGAATCAGCCTAAGCAGGTAGATGCATGAAGGCGAATCCATGATGGGTAATTCGCTTAACATAAACTTTCCTTGTACGGATATCATGCACAATTCGAGAACCGTCCCCCGGTGTCGCAGGCCTTATTTATATAGATTGATTTTGCTGTTCTCGAGGTAACGGCACATGGACTGCAGGCTCTCCAGGCTTATGGCGTGCTCGAAATTGCAGGCGTCACTGTCGGCCACGGATGGCGTGACATTGAGAATTACGCTGAAAAACGTTTTAATAATCTTATGCCTGTTTGAGATCAGTTCCGCATGGCGCAGGCCTTCAGGGGTGAGGGACAGAGCCCGGTCGTGGGATCTGCGCACCAGACCCCTGCTTTCCAGTATCGATACGGCCTTGCTGGCGCTTGCCTTGCTGACTCCCATCTTGGCAGCAATTTCGCTTACACGTGCGGTTGAACGGTAATCACAGATGTAGTATATCGCTTTAAGATAATTTTCCATGGAGGATGATAGCTTTTCCATATGCGTCGGCTCCTTTCACAGGCAAGTCTTTACTTTGAATAAACGATATGATAGCTTCTATTTATGTACGCACCCGGATGTCCGAAAACCTATGAACGCTTTATTGCATCCGGCTGTCCCTCTGTCAGCTTGCCCGAAGCCATGGTCAGCACTCTGTTACAAAATGTCAGGGTATCGGGCTCGTGGGTAACGATTAAAACCGTGGTGCCGGTTTTGTTGATACGAGAAAACAGTTCCATAATTTCCCGGGTGGTTTCCGTATCAAGGTCCGCCGTGGGCTCATCCGCAATCAAAATATCCGGCGAGTTCATTAAAGCCCGGGCGATAAAGACGCGCCGCAGCTCTCCTCCCGAAAGCTGTGCCGGAAACATGCCGGCCAGTTGGGGGAGTCCGACCTCATCCAGGAGAAACGACGCCCTTCCGGATGCGTCTCCCTGCCTTTTAGCCAGATAAAAGGGCAGGCGTACATTATCGAAAACGGACAGGTTGGAAAGGGCGCTGCTCCCCTGGGGCACATATCCCAGCCGGAAATTTCTGAATTTCGAAATCTCTCTGTCCTTTAAAGCATGCAGCTTAGCCCCGTCGAAGCTTATACTGCCGGAAGTCGGCCTTATAAGCCCCGCGATCATATTAAGGAGAGTGCTTTTACCGCTTCCCGAACGCCCGATGATGCTCACGAAATCACCGCGGGCTATGGATAGATTTATATCATCAACCGCCGCAAACAGTCTTTCTCCGCGTTTGTATTCCTTTTTCAGATCATTTATCTCCAAAAGCATTATTCATTCTCCCTCATCGTGGTATAGGTCTCGGAATTCCCCGTTTTAACGGCGACGAAGACTGAGGCAAGCGGGCCGACGGCCAGGGATATTAAAAAGCTGAAAAGGCAGAAAACCACAGTCGCCCCAAACGCCGGCAGCAAATACGGCAGCCCCGACAGGGAGCCGATGTATGTGCTGAAAGGAAAGACAATCAAAGCTGCTGCGGCTGTTCCGGCGATTGCCCCCAAAAGACTGATAAAAAACGATTCGCACAGGAGCAGCTTCACCAGCTTGCTTTTGGGCGCGCCGAGGACCCTGTATATGCTGAATTCCTTTTTACGCTCGTTCATCGTAGCTGAAAATACAATGATGAGCACAATGACGGCCAGAGCCCATAAAACGCCTGCAAGAATATAGATATATGCAGTGAGTCCGTTTAAACCTGCGGAAATGTCACTGAGCATGTTTTTGGAGACGACAACGGCCACGCCTTCTCTGGCATAGGCCTGAAGGATACCGTTTGCAACGTCCTTGGCATTGAAGCCGTAGTCTATCTTGACCATGACGGAGGAAATGAGATTTTCGTCCTCCGCTGCCGGGTGCGACTGTATCCGTTCGGATTCCTTTGCGAGCTTTTTTGCGGTGGAAAAATTCATAAAAACGGAGGTGTCAAACCCCATGCCTGTCTTTTCAAGCCGCGCGGCCACTAAAAAATTGTGATCGAAAAATTTAAGCTTTTGCCCTTCCTCGGCATTAATGCTGCTGCCGACAAGAATTTCACCGTCTGCAAGCGAATGGTCGGGCGAGTAGGATAACCATGGCTGTACGATAAAATCCGTTTTGGGGTCGAAGCCTATCAGTTGAAGGGGATAGGCGCAGCATCCGGCGTTCAGGGTGGCTATATAAAGCTGCGGAGATACGCGCCCTACGCCTTTCACAGTACTAATTTTATCTGCAATCCGTCCGTCGAAGTAAAAGGTGCTGGGTTCTCCTCTGAGCAGCGCGCTTTGAAGGTTTGTCTCATAGCCGTACGGGACCGCGAGGATATCGGCTCCCAGCCTTTTGGACAGGCTGTCCATGCCGCCCTCCAGGCTCTTTGCCAGAATCGTCCCGCCGAAAAGCGCAAAAGCGAAAAGCGACACAAGAAAAATAAGGCTGACGCTGCGAAACGGTCTGCGTTTGAGATTACCGGCGGCGATTGCGGCTGTGGTCAAAGGATTTGCGTTCATAAACCTATACCCGCTGTTTTTTTGTTTTGCGTCCATAAATATACCACATTAGCCAGAGCCACAGCCGCGGTCAGGCCGCCCAGAACCGTTAAAGAGGGAAAGGTAGTCATCCTGCAGGGCATGGTTTCCATCTCGCAGCCGCCAATCAGCACAGCAGGGACCAAAATTGCCAGGATGCCGGCCAAAGCCGTCATCATACTGATTCCCACCCTTGTGAGCGGCGATCGGGAAAAGCTGATCAGTACTCCGCCGCACAGGATCAATAAGCCGACCCCAATCTCGGCGCGCCCGGACCAGAAGCATTTCATCGGAACTGTGCCGCCCGCGGCGGTTTCAATTACCTTTGAGCAGGCGGGAAATATGCAGACCGGCACAAGTGTGGTCAGCAGCCCCAGAGCGGCTATTGCAATACCGGGTAAAAGTCTGTTTTTCATAAAATCAACCTCTGCTTTCCATAATTATCTTAATCCTCGTAAACTTTCTTACCTGGAAACAGCGCGTATACAGCGTGTTTCCATAGATCGCCTTATTTTCTTGCCTCGTCCAGCGCTTTTCCGGCAGCCTCAATGAATTGCTTATAGGCAATCGTGGCCCCGGATACGGCGTCGATATCCGCCGGCTTCTGGACGTCGACAAGCTCCCGGGCATATTGCCCCATGGCTTTTACGGCAAGCTGAGCTTTTTCATAGTAATCCTGATTGGATATTTCTCCGTTCACCTTGCCGTATTCTTCATCTTTAACAGTCCCGTCGCTTTGCCGGGTGACGTATTTGCAGTCGGTGATTTTATTGTCGGCAATAGTGATAGTGATCTCTCCATATGCTCCGCGATCGTCTTCACTGCTTTTTCCGGTAAAGGTCCCGTCTTTATAATCGCCGCTGCCGGAGCCTCCGCAGCCTGACAGCAGGAGAAGCGCCAGTACAAGAGCCAGTACCGGGAGTATGAGCCTTTTCCTCATATATTGCACCCCTTTATCCCGTTTTTGCTTTGAGTTATCCTTGCGATGCGGCCGTGCTCCAGCACTACCGTACGCTGTGCCTCCTCGGCGACCTCCGGGTCATGAGTGACAACCACGATGGTGCTGCCCTCCGAATGAAGCTGCTTGAATATGTCCAGCACAATGCTCTCGTTGGTCTCATCCAGATTGCCCGTCGGCTCGTCGGCCAAAATCAGCATGGGGTAGTTTATAAGCGCGCGCGCTATGCACACCCTCTGCTGCTCTCCGCCGGAAAGCTGGCTCGGCAGGTGCTTTGCCCGCTCCTTCAGGCCCACGCGCTCCAGGGCCTGCAGCGCTTCCTTTTCATCCGGCATGCTGTGATAATACTGTGCAACCATCACATTTTCCAACGCCGTGAGATAATTGATCAGATGAAACTGCTGAAATATCAAACCGATCTTGTCACGGCGGACGGCTGTCAGGCTTTTTGCCCCTTCCTTTGAGATATCCTTGCCGTCTAAAATGACGGAACCATTGGAGGGCCTATCCATACAGCCGATTATATTCATCA
>JAEZJL010000363.1 GCA_023415815.1 Bacillota bacterium
AAAGGAACATCCGGAAGTTAAATTCCTCCATTGCTCGGGCTACAAGACGGCTGATAATATGGGCAACTATTTCGGAAGAATGTACGAGGCAAGATACCTTTCGGGTATCGTGGCAGGTATGAAGACAAAGGCAAACAAGATAGGATATGTCGCAGCGATGCCCATACCCGAGGTTTTCAACGGAGTCAACGCATTCACGCTGGGCGTGCAGTCGGTCAACCCCGATGTGAAGGTCATCGTGAGATGGTCCAATACCTGGGTTGACGCCGCGAAAGAAAAGGAAGCAGCCGTTGCGCTTCTTGATGAAGGCTGCGACGTCCTAACGCTTCACAATGACTCAACCTCCGTACAGATTGCGGCTCAGGACAGGGGCGCGTTTGCCATAGGCTATGACATGGATCAGAAGGATGCGGCGCCAAAAGCCTACATGACGGCTCCCATATGGAACTGGGGCCCGTACTATGTCGATCAGGTCAAGAAGGTAATGGACGGGACATGGAAGGGTGAAGCCTATGCAGGCGGACTTTCCGACGGGCTGGTGGATCTTGCACCGCTGACCGCCATAGCTCCCGAGGGTGCGCAGGCTAAGATTGACGAGGTCAGGAAGAAGATTCTTGACGGTTCCTTCAAGGTATTTGCAGGACCCATCAAGGACCAGAGCGGCGCTATCAAGGTCAAGGAAGGCGAAGTGGTCTCCGAAGCCGATATAGCCGGTTCGATGGACTGGTTTGTACAGGGCGTGGAAGGCAAAGTGGAGCAATAATAAAGTCACTTAACAGATAGGCGAGCGAAATGCAGGCATATATAGAAATAAAAAACATAACCAAAACCTTTGGTTCCGTTGTCGCCAACAACAACATCAGTCTGGATGTACGCAAGGGCGAGATACACGCGCTTCTCGGCGAAAACGGTTCGGGCAAGAGTACGCTTATGAACGTGCTGTCAGGGATTTATACCCCTGACAGCGGTTCTGTTTTTATCGGCGGAAAGGAAGTAAGCTTCAACTCGCCGAAGGATTCGATCCGGAAGGGCATCGGAATGATCCACCAGCATTTCAAGCTGGTGGAGGTGCTTACCGCAAAGGAAAACATCGTCGCCGGGCAGGAAAGCGGCCTCTGGCTCGGCGGGAGCAGCCTCTCCGGCAGGATAAGGGAAATATCCGCAAAGTTCGGGCTTGAGGTGGACCCCGATAAGAAAATATACAATATGTCGGTCGGAGAAAAGCAGAATGTTGAAATCCTGAAGGTGTTGTACCGCGGGGCGGAGATACTGATACTGGACGAGCCGACAGCCGTCCTCACGCCGCAGGAGACACAGAAGCTCTTTTCCATCATGCGCAATATGAAAAAGGAAGGCTGCGCCGTTATAATCATAACGCACAAGCTTCACGAGGTGATGGAGATAAGCGACCGCATCACAGTGCTCAGGAAAGGCGAGACGATAGGCACGGTCGGGAAGGCGGAAACCACGCCGAGGGAGCTGGCTGAGATGATGGTCGGAAGGCCGGTGGATTTCTCCATTCAACGGCCGGTTACCAAGGACGGAAAGCCTGTGCTTCATGTGAAGGACCTGACCGTTCTCAATGAAGACAGGGCAAAGGCGCTCGACAGCGTTTCATTTACACTGAATACAGGAGAAATCCTCGGAGTCGCGGGAGTCGCGGGCAGCGGGCAGAAGGAGCTTTGCGAAGCCATCGCCGGACTGTATCCCGTTTCGGAAGGGGAAATCCTTTATAATAGCGAAAACATCGTGGGGAAAAATCCCCGGGATATCATAAAAATGGGGATAAGCATGAGCTTTATCCCTGAAGACAGGCTTGGGATGGGCCTTGTGGCCTCGATGGACATGGTCGACAATTTGATTCTGAAGGAATACCAGAACCAGAAGGGCATCATGATCGACAGGTCTCCGTCCAAGGCCAGGGCGGAAATGCTCATAAAGAAGCTCGACATTGTCACGCCCGGCATAAATCATCCGGTCAGGCAGCTGTCCGGCGGAAACATACAGAAGGTGCTTCTGGGAAGGGAAATCGAATCGAACCCCGGGCTGCTCATCACGGCATACCCGGTCAGGGGACTGGACATAGGCGCTTCCTATACGATATACGACCTGCTGAACGAGCAGAAAAAGAAGGGCGTCGCCATACTGTACATCGGCGAGGACATGGATGTGCTGCTGGAGCTGTGCGACAGGATCATGGTGCTTTGCGACGGCAAGGTGACCGGAATCGTTAAAGCCGGTACGGTGACAAAGGAACAGCTTGGGCTTCTCATGGCTGATGAAAGGCTGGAGTCCGTCATGGAGGTGCAGAAGGGTGTTTAGGATAGCGAAAAGGACGGGACTGACAAAAAAGCAGACCGTCATATACAGGATCATTGCGGTATTTTCGGCGCTGCTTGCCTCGGGCGTCTTTATACTCATTCTCGGACACAATCCGGTTGCGGTATACGCGTCCATGCTCGAAGGGGCTTTCGGCACGCTGTACAGGTTCAAGGAAACGATCATAAAAACCATTCCCCTTGTAATAACCTCGCTTGGAATATGTGTTGCTTTTAAAATGAAGTTCTGGAATATAGGCGCAGAGGGACAGATTTTCATGGGGGCCTTTGCCGCCTCCTATTTTGCCTTGAATTATCCCGGCATACCTATGCCGCTGATGCTTCTGATCATGGCTGCCGCCGGTTTCATCGGCGGAGGTGTCTGGGCCCTAATACCGGCCTTCTTCAAGGCTCAGTTCGGCACGAACGAGACCCTGTTCACCCTTATGATGAACTACATTGCCCTGAAATGGGTCACCTACCTTCAGTACGGGCCCTGGAAGGACCCTGCGGTCAGCGGTTTTCCCCTCATTGCGAAATTCAAGGAAAATGCCATATTGCCAAAGCTGTTCGGTATACACATCGGCTGGCTTGTGATGCTCGTTCTTGTAGTCGTCATCTATATCTTTATGCATTATACCAAAAAGGGCTATGAGGTGGCTGTAGTTGGTGAAAGCGAAAACACGGCGCGCTACGCCGGCATGAATATAAAGAGCATAATCATAACCTCGGTGCTGATAAGCGGCGGCATATGCGGGCTTGCAGGCATGATACAGGCCTCCGGCGTCAACCAGACGCTGGGCATCGAGGTCACTTCGGGAATAGGCTACACCGCGATCATCACCACCTGGCTCGGCCAGCTGAGCGCTCCGGTAATACTTGTGGTATCCTTCCTGTTTGCGATGCTCTTGCAGGGCGGCTCATACATACAGACGGCCTTCCAGATACCTCAGGCCGTTGCCCAGCTGATACAGGGCACCATTTTGTTTTTTGTGCTTGGAAGTGAATTTTTCATACAGTACAGGCTGGTTTTTAAACGCAGGCTTATTGCCGGAAACAGAAAGGAGGGGGCGTGATGGATTGGACGGCATTTCTTTTTGCCGCTGTGCAGGCGGGTACTCCTCTTCTTTTTGCGACTCTCGGGGAGCTCCTTACGGAAAAGGTGGGGAACCTCAACCTGGGGGTTGAGGGCATGATGCTTATAGGAGCCGTAGCGGGCTTTTCTTTCGGACTTGTTTCCCACAATCCGATGCTCGCGCTGGCCGGGGCGTTTATCTCCGGCGCTCTGGCAGGTCTCATATTCGCGGTGCTGACGGTGACGCTGAGGGCCAACCAGGTCGTCACGGGCCTTTCGCTCACCATTTTTGGCGGAGGAGTGGCGGGCTTTGCCGGAAAGGCTCTGGCAGGCAAGCTGGTGCCGGAGGATGTTAAGGCGGCGTTCGTAGGCACAAAGCTTCCGCTCCTCGGCGACATACCCGTTATAGGAAGGGTTCTGTTCCAGCAGGACTGGTTCGTATACCTTGGCTATTTGATGGTGGTGCTTTTGGGACTATACCTTTATAAAACAAAAATAGGCCTCAATATCCGCATGGTGGGTGAGAACCCCGGAGCGGCCGATGCCTCAGGCATTAATGTGTCGCTTTACAAGTACGTCCACATACTCCTGGGCGGGGCACTGTGCGGGCTTGGCGGAGCCTATCTCACGCTGGTCTACGTCCCGGCCTGGCAGGAGAATATCACGGCGGGCCGCGGCTGGATAGCCGTTGCGCTCGTCATTTTCGCGACATGGAATCCCTATAAGGCGGCGGCGGGCTCCTATTTCTTCGGGGCGCTGAGTCTGGCAGGGCTTTATCTGCAAAAGTTCAACATCAAAATATCCCTTTTCCTTATCGATATGCTGCCTTATATCGTCACTATACTGGTGCTCATATTTATCTCCATCAGGAAGGTGAGGGAGAATGCGCCTCCCAAAGCTTTGGGAGAACCGTATTTCAGGGAGGACCGCTAGTACCGGCGAGGGTTTGCGAAGGGATTTTACACTTGTAATTCGGGCGGGTGAAAGGTAAAATTAGGACGGATAAATATTTTATTTTTTATAAATCAAATGTCTTAGGAGGAGTCAAATAAATGTCTATTCAGGAAGAATCATTGAAGCTGCACGGAGAATGGAAGGGGAAAATCGAAGTAATAAGCACTGTGCCCGTCACCAACAAGAGGGATCTGTCGCTGGCCTATACTCCAGGAGTTGCGGAGCCCTGCCTTGCGATACAGAAGGATGTAGACCTTTCCTATGAATATACCCGCAGGTGGAACCTGGTGGCGGTTGTAACCGATGGAACCGCTGTGCTCGGACTCGGGGATATCGGGCCGGAGGCCGGGATGCCGGTAATGGAAGGCAAATGCGTGCTCTTCAAGACCTTCGGCGGGGTAGACGCCTTCCCGCTCTGTATTCGGTCGAAAAGCGTAGACGATATCGTAAACACGGTCAAGCTTCTTGCCGGAAGCTTCGGTGGAGTAAACCTGGAGGACATTTCCGCCCCGAGGTGCTTTGAAATAGAGAGAAGGCTGAAGGCCGAATGCGACATACCCATATTCCACGACGATCAGCACGGAACGGCGGTCGTAACGCTTGCCGCGATGCTGAACGCCTTGAAGATAGTGAAAAAGGATATCAATAACATATCGGTGGTCATCAACGGCTCCGGCGCCGCCGGAATAGCCGTTACAAGGCTCCTTATGAGCATGGGGCTCAGGAAGGTGATACTCTGCGATACGAAGGGAGCCATATACG
>JAEZJL010000403.1 GCA_023415815.1 Bacillota bacterium
ACGTCCCTGAACCAGCAGCCGCTCTTTTTTATGGTGCGCTTTTGCGTGTTGAAGTCGTTGTGCACAATCCCGAAGCGGCTGTACCGTCCGAAGCTCCACTCGAAATTGTCGTACAGCGACCATACGAAGTATCCCTTCAGATCCACACCCTGCTTAATGGCATCGTGGGCGGCAATGATGTGGCGGCGGAGGAAATCAATGCGGTTGTAATCCTCTATTTCACCGTCCAGGTTCACCACGTCGTTGTATGAGGCTCCGCTCTCGGTGATATATATCCTGTCGACGCCGTATTCATTTTTCAGCCGCAGCAGCATCTCGGTCTGTCCCTCCGGCACAATGGCCCACTGCCGGTCCGTCACCGGGATATCCGTCATCACCGCAGGGTCGCCGTAAAACGGCCAACTGTTTTTATTATAGCGGATATATACGATATAATAATAGTTCACGCCTGTGAAATCCAGCTTCCCGTTCATAAGCCCGAGGTCTTCGGGAAGGATATCCGGCAGGGTCAGGCCGCGGTTTTTGTAGAGCTCAAGCATATCTTCCGGAAAGCTCCCCTTGAATACCGGGTCCATAAACCACCGGTTTGCGTAGCCGTCGGCATACCTTGCCGCCATTTTGTCCTCCTCGCTTCCGGAGGCGGGGTGGCGCGGCAGAAGATTGAGCGTGATGCCGATTTCGCCTTCGAGGCCCATTTCACGGAACAGCCTGACGGCGCGGCCGTGGCCGAGCAGCAGGTTATACGAGGCCTGCAGCGCTGTGGACAGATCCTTGAAGCCCGGCGCGTCCCGGCCGGTGAAATAGCCCAGGAACGACGAATTGAACGGCTCGTTCAGGGTAATCCACTTTTTCACCCTTCCGCCCAGGCATTCAAAGATGACTCTGCAATACTCTTCAAAATAACCGGCTACATCGCGGTTGGCCCATCCTCCGATATCCTGGAGCTTTTGCGGCAGGTCCCAGTGATACAGCGTGACATATGGCTCTATGCCTGCGGCAAGCAACTCGTCAACAAGGTCGGAATAAAACCCGAGGCCCTTCGGGTTCACCTCTCCCCGGCCCAAAGGCATCACCCTCGACCAGGATACGGAAAAGCGATAGGCGTTGTGGCCGAGCGCCTTCATAAGCGCGACGTCTTCCTTATAGCGGTTGTAATGGTCGCAGGCCGTGTCTCCGTTGTCCCCGTTCATAATATGCCCCGGCATCTGGCAGAAGCGGTCCCATATAGACTCTCCGCGTCCGTCCTGCCGCACGGCGCCCTCGATCTGGTAGGCAGCGGTAGCGCTTCCCCATTTGAAGCCTTCCGGAAAGTTGTATTTATTCATAGCAGAGACCTCCATGTTTGTTATTATGTTCACCAATCGTAGTGGTTCCCGAGATAGTCCATGAAAATATCGCCCTCAAGCTTTCCCTTGTAAGCCTGCACCAGGTCGAAAATACACCTGGCCGATTCCGCCGGCTCCACTGTGGCGTTGGGCCCGCCCATGGCTGTCTTCAGCCAGCCGGGGAAAACGGCCAGCAGCTTTATTCCCCTGTCCTTCAGATACCTTTGCAGTATGGCGGTCTGCATGTTTAAAGCGCACTTGGACATGCAGTAGTCGTATCTGGACACGTACTTTTTGCTGTGCGAGGAAATGCTTCCCGCCTCCGAGGTGATATTCAGTATGACCTTTTCTTCACTGTTCTGCACAAGCGGCAGAAAGGCCTTGGTGACTCTCAGCGGGCCGAGAGCGTTGATATTTAGGACGCGGTAGCTGTCGTCCACATCAAATTCCTCAAGCACCAGGTTGCTGTTCTTTGTAAAAATGCCCGCGTTATTTATAAGGACGTCAATCGAGTCCGTACTCCTTCCGACATGCTTTGCGCATTCCACAACGCACGGCGTGAACTGGACGTCTACGCCCGTATATAATTCAACGCGAGGGCCGTAAAGCTCCTTCAGCTCCGAATACTCCGCGGACTGCGCCAGGTCGCAGCCAAAGACCTGATAACCTGCCTCCAGATATGTTCTGCACAAATGCAGGCCCAGGCCCGAGCCCATCCCGGTTATAAACGTCTTTTTCATGTATTACGACCCCTTTCAACCACTTCCATGATAAAGCCAAGCTTCTCTTCGCTGCCGAAGTAGTTGCATTCCCCGCCCTTGAACAATATTTTCTGGACGACGCCTATATTTTCCTTTTTAAACAATTCTATCACTTTGTCCGTGCCCTTTATATTCCAAGCGATGTGATGTATCCCTTCGCCATGCTTATCTAAAAATTCCAGCCATGTGCTCGGGCCTTTCACCGGCTGAAGGAATTCCAGCTTGACAGACCCTGTTTCGTAGACGGCGGACAGCCATTCCGCATCCTTTGCATGCTCTCCGTTGTAAATCGTGCGGCACTCGGCATTGTGGCATTCCCCTCCCGGGACGACGGGCGCCTCTTCGAGGCCCGAAAGCCTGGCAAAGCTTCCCGATGCCTTTCTCACATCCCTTACCACTACGCCCACCTTGGTAATAACGCTATCCTGCAGCTTATCCATAGCCTATCCTTTCACCGCCCCGGCTGTCATTCCCTTGATTACCTGCTCCTGGAACAGGATATAGAGTATTATGACGGGCAGTATCGATATAATGATGCCTGCGGTCAGCAAGCCGTAATCCGTAATAAATTCGCTCTGAAGATTCCGTATCGCTATTGATAGCACGTTGTTCTGCTTTTTCGATATCAGCACCAGCGGTATCAGGTATTCATTCCAGCAATTGATCAGTGTCAGTATCCCCACCGTGGCAAGACCGGGCTTCGACAGAGGGAATATGATGGAAAAGAAGGTCCTCGCCTTGCTGCAGCCGTCCACCACCGCCGAATCCTCTATTTCAAAGGGAATGCTCTTCATGAATCCGTAAAGCATGAATATCGCCAGAGACAGGTTTACCGCCGTATAGACGAGTATCAAGCCCAACTTCGTGCTGCCGAGCCCGAAGGTTTTGATCATGCGGAACGACGGAAGCAGCATGACCTGTACGGGAATCATTATTCCCACGATAAAATATGAATACAACGTGAAATTCGGACGCACCCTTGCCAGCACGTAGGCGGCCATTGACGCGAAAAGCAGCACCAGAACGACCGGCGCGAACGACACGATGAAAGTATTGATATAATACATGCCTATTTCGCCCTGTATCCATGCCGCTGAATAATTGGCCAGCTTGACGGCCTTCGGAAGCTGCAGCGGGTATACCAGTATTTCATTGCTGTTCTTGAGGGAGCTTATCAATGTCCAGTAAAACGGAAATATTGAGCCCAGCGCATAAAGACTTAAAAACAAATAGATGACGCTCTTTTTTATATAAAGTCCGGCATTTTTTCCTTGCAATCCAGCACACCCCTCTCATTTATGCGGCAATCCATCTTCTCCTC
>JAEZJL010000398.1 GCA_023415815.1 Bacillota bacterium
CGCAGACACGGGCTCTAATATAGTATTTCCACCGTCATAGATCGCAATCGTGCATACGCTTTTACCCTCATCCGGCGGCGCTGCCGCCGGTTTATCTACGGATTCCCCGGCGGCGGAATTTCCGTCCGGTGCAGAACTGCCGGTCTCAGGCGGTGCGGCAGGTTTTGCATGCTTCTGCGCTTTTGCTCCGGATTTTTCCGCAGGCTTGACCAACGCCCGGGATGAGAGGGTCCCAGCGCCGTCCGCCGGACTATCGGCCGTCGCCGCCGGTGCGGGGACCTGTAGCCCGTCCGTTTGTGCCGTTTGGCCACCCATGTCCGAAACCTGTTTTTGTCCCTCAGGCATTTGAAGGCCCGCGGACTCAGCAGGCCGTATGCCCTCAGACGGCGCCCGTTCCCCTGCTATGCAGCCGACGGCTGCAAGCATCAGGAGCACCGTGCATAAACAAGCTATAATACGTTTTGATACATTCATTAAGGATTACCTCTTTTTTGTTATAATGACGGCCCGGGCAGTCTTGTCCTATCCGGGATAAATACAGCGGTCTTTTCCGTATCATCCCATTCCACCGTCATACCCGGATTTTCCGCTATCTGGCGTATGGGAGCCATTCCATGGCCTTTCTCCAACTTCGACGCAGCCTCACTTTTTCGGGCAGATCGATATCCCGTGTCTTTGCTTCCTGTGCCCAATCACGCGGCCGGCTCCATCGCTTTTATCTGTACAGACAAAGCTGCTGGGCGTATATTGCTCCCGCCGGTATCGGCAGTCAGAAGCCAGGCGCCTGTACTGTCGGGCCTGAACACCGCTTTGCCTTCGCCATCGGTAATCGCCGAGGAGGCCCCCAAATATACCTTTTGCCCCGGAAGGGGCTTGCCGTTTGCGGTCAAAAGGACGACCATAGGAGAATTTTTTACCGGAGAAATTGTCAGTACAGTAAGCTTAGTCAATACGGGGTTCCATATGTAACCGTTAACAAGTACGATGGAGTCGCCTTCCTTCAATACCCTGCCGGGCTCCACCATGCCGCCGTCCCCGTTTATCAGCCACTGCCATTCATATTCTCCCGCGATGCTTTCAACCGGATGGCCTGTGCCGCCCTGCAGGGCGGCGGTGTACGGAGTATGGGTCTTTTCCAGGGCAGCCAATACAGCCTGCCCCAGAGTTGTCTGACCCGCCACAATCCCTACGGGGGTCTCGGAAAGGCAGGTTTTGCCTTTCCCCTCGGCCCGTACGCTCACTCTGCCGTTTGCCTCCGGGCTGTCCGCAGTCCCCGTATTCAGAGAGGTTTTAGAAGCTTCCTGCGCGCCGTCCCCGGAGGTGCTGCCTGAAAGGCCGTTATAAATGCTGCCTCCGCCCTTGCCGCAGCGTATGAAGGCCGTCAGCGCCTGCGCCGCCTGTTCGGTTGCCATGCCGTCGGCTTTTCCGTTCATGGTGTGCCTGAAAAGTCCGTCCTTATCGCGGTATTTCATCAGCGCATCCACCAGCGTCGCGCCCTTTTTGCGGAAGCGCTGGTCTTCCGGGCTTATTCCGCAGACGGCAAGGCCGATGATGACCTGCGACGTACTTTCGGAATTCTCCGTTTTCCAGCTTGCATAGCCGCCGGAAGCGAGCTGGACGGAAGCGAGGTAGTCCACCGCTTTTTTAATGGCAGCCTCCGCTTTTTGTCCGCCCCTGTGATTGGAAAGGGCGGTCAGGGCCATGCCGGTCAGATCCACATCCGAGCCCGAGCCTTTTGAAAGTGGAAACCCGCCGTCCCGGTTCTGGAAGGAAAGCATTTCCGCCAAAAGCCTTACCCTTGTCCACCTGGCACCGGGGGGCTCGGCCTCGCCGTTCAGTGCTATGAGCGCCCACATGGGCCCGTTCGCCCCCTGATAGCTGATATTTTCATAGTTGTATAATTTTTCAGCAAGGTCATAGCCGCCCACGTCGCCGGGCTTACCGCCGGCGGCCTTCCATGCAAGAATGGTGCGGGCGTATTCGGTGGCTACGCGGAATACACCCTTTTTCCCCTGCACCCTCGCTTTTATACTCTCCGAATAGGAGCGGGGCACGCTTCGGCCGTTGAGCGCAAGGGCCATCGCCTCCCAGTCGGACAGACCCGCGCCGCGGCTTTCATATGAGTCCAGGATTTTTTCAAGCACCGCCTCCGCCGCTTCAACCGTCGGATTCCGGTTCTCCGCCGCTGCGGCGGGGAAGCAGGACAGCAGGAGGACGGCGGCTAGCAAAAATACCGTTATAAAATTACGCTTTTTGTTCATATCGTTTTCTACCTTTTAATACTTATTTCTTCATTTCATTTCCGTAAGGACGGTATATAGGAACCAGGCGCACTCTGCCCGGCTGGCTGCGCTTCCGGGGTTGAGCTTCCCGTCTGTGCTGTCGATCAGGCCATAGCCGGCGAGCGCATCCACCGCTTCCTCGGCATAGCCGGAAAGGTCTGCCCTGTCGCTGAAGGCGGTCGCAAGCTCCGTCCTGTCGTACCGGTCCAGAAGTCCCAGCTTTACAAGCAAACGGTAGGCGATAGTAAGCATCTGCTCCCTGCTGATTTCAGCATCGGGGTCAAAACGCTTCCCGCCGACGCCCTCCGTAATGCCGAGGGCCTTTGCCGCAAGCGCCGTTTCGTAGTAATAGCTGCCGGACGGCACATCCGTAAACTGCTCAGTCCCTGAAGTGTCCACTATAGGCTCCAGTGCATGGATCAGCATGCTGACAAGCTGCGCGCGTGTGGTTTTTTTGTCAGGGGCAAATTGATTGCCGCCCACGCCGGCGATGATATCCCTGGCCGCCATGTATTCGACAGCCTCCTGCATCCTATTTTCCGTAACATCCGCGAAGCTCTTTTTGTTGTAGCCTACGGCATACCTGCTGAAATGAGCGGCTGTAAAGTAAACAAGTCCGGTTTTTTCATCATACCGGCAGTTTTTGACCACCTCAAGCCCGCCCGTCCCATTGATACAGTAGATGACGACGGCGTTCGGATTCTCTTCCGCCGCCGGCTTATACGGAATGCCTACCCGGACACTGCCTCCCCCGAAGGAGGATATGTCCGCGCCGCCGGCCGTCACGCTGAAATCATAAACCGGCCTGTTTCCCGCGGCGGCCTTCGTCTCGGAGGACAGGTCGTCAAATGGGACGGAAGCGACCGTAATTGTAAGCCCCGCTCCCGCGGAATCCGCCGCTCTGGCTATAGCGGCCGCGGCAGTGGGGTCGAAGGTCAGCTCTGAAAACGCGGAGGAAATTTTAAGCGCCGTGTTTTTTACCCCGGCCAGTGTGCCGACGGCTTCCCTCGTCAATGCGACGTCAAGCGCCATGGCTCCGCCTGGAACCCCGACCTTTAGCGCGGCTATGGCAGTGCCGCCGTCAGCGGCCTCCTGCGCCTTTTTGAGCAGGTCGTTCAAAGTATCTCCCTTGATTGTGGAGGTGGCCCTGCCTTTTGCGTCCAGAACGGACTCCACCTCTTTCGTGGCGCCGGCGCCCGGAACGGACGGCGCATTGCTGTCCCCCCAGTGCCCGGAGCCTTCTTCACGGCGGTAGTTATCAGTGTAGTGCCATGCGACGGCGTCTCCGTCCTCCAGGATGTATGTCCGCAGCCCGACGTCGGGATGATGGCTGTTCACGGTATACATCCAGCCGCTGTCGGGACCGTTGTTGAAGTCGAAGAGCCAGAAGCCCCCGAAGGATGGCGGAGCCCTGATGCCGCCTATATAGTTGTGCGCGGTCTCTTCATAGCTCAGACCGTGCTCTGACAGCACCTTGTCAAATACGTCGAATACACTGGAGCCCTGGGGTACCGTCGCACTGACTGCCGGAATCCATGTCTGGAAAGCAGTGTGCTTGTCCGGCGTGCCATGGATGGTGTCGCCAATAAGCTCAAAGGTGACAGTGATAGTCGCTTTCGGAGGGTCTGAGGGAGTGTCCGGACCGGTGCTGCCGTTTTTCGTCAGGCTCCTGTATGCCGCGGCAGCCTTAACGCATATCTCGGAAACCTCCTGTGAGGTCGTCTCCCGCTTTTCCAGCAGCTTCCGTACATTAAGGACGCCGTTTTTATAGCCGGCAAAGCTTGCCTCCGTATATTCTCCCTTATCTGTAAATTCAGGGATCAGGTCGCTGTCAAGTCCTTTGACTGCGTCCAGCAGCCTGAAGTATTTCTCGCCGTGGCCTTTCATTTCTCCGTCCGGTATTTTTTCGGCGTTATCGTAAGCATTTCTTAGGAGAGCGGCGCTGGCGGCTGTGTAGACGCTCATGTCCCCGCCCAGGATCGTCCCCGCGTCCAGGAGCGTCGCGTCCATATCGCCGCGTTTGAGACATAACCGCTGCCATACGTTACTTCCCTGAACGATGTCCCCCAGGCCGATGATGGCGTCCTTGTTATAATCGGGGAATTTGCTTTCGTATTTGGAGATGGAATAATAAAATTGACCGTCCGGCCTCTGATATTTTTCAAAAATATCAATGGGATTCCGGCCGTCCCTCGTCCATTCCTCCGAGGCCAGGTCCGCTCCGGCCGCCGCCAGGCCCGACACGGCGCACCCATGCGTATTGATGTTGAGCCCGTAGTCGAGGCAGTCGAACATTGACGCGAATTCTCCGGCCGCAACCTGCCGGTCCTTGAACGATTCCGCAATGGACCGCATTTCCGTTTCGCCGATCACGTCCTTGTGGTTCTGGACGGCGCACAGGGCCCAGCCGCGCATGTCCAGGTTGAAGCCCGCGCTGGCGGCCTGGTTTTTTACTATGGTGACCAGGGCAGGGTTATAGTCCGCTCCGGCCGCGTCCAGCGCCAGAAGAGCCCAGATGTTGTTGGCATAAGGTCCGAACGCACCCGTATTATTGATCTCGCATGACTTGAGCTTTTCCACATAGTTTATGCCTTTGTAGTCGTATGGGTTATCCCCCGTCAGTATGAGCTGCATGATTATCGCGGCATAGTCCGTTGCCTGATAAGTGCTGAAAATACCTCTTTTATGTGTTGTTACATCATACACCTTATATTGCGAAGGATCCCGGCCTGCGGCGGCAAGCTCAAAGACGCCCCAGTAGCCGAGGCCCGATACGTCGGAGCCGTATTCCTTATCAAAGCCCTCCATGGTTTTGTCGAGGAGCGCCTGCGCCCTGGCCCTGGCGCCCTCAATCACAGAAGCCGCGGCCGGGCTTTCCGCGGATACGGAAAAGGCCGAAAAGGATTTCGGGGCATTATCTGATAAGGCGGCGAAGGCGGCAGCCGTATTCACCTTTTCAAGCCCTTCATATGCCTTGATAACAGCGTCGCATGCGTTGAACACGCTCTCCGTGGTGGATTGCTTGCGTGCAAGCTCCACGCCCATCGCGGTCAGCTTTGTTTTAAAATCCGCAAAGCTCCCGGCGGTGTATGAGGCTTCATCTGTAAAAACGGGAAGAAAATCCGCAGTCAGTCCCCGAATCGCCAAAACAAGGTTGAAATATTTTTCTCCGAAGCCTTTTGTCTCCCCTGAAGCAATAAAATCCTCCGCATCCTTTTTTGCTATCTCCAGAGTCTGGCCGCTCAGCGGGGAATACAATTCAAGCCCCTGCCCGATCAGTATCCGGGCTTTTTCCACCGCTTCTTCCAAATCGCCGCGGGTAAGGCGGGCCTCCGACCAGACATCTGCGCCTGCCACGATGTCCCCCAGAGTTATGATGGCGTCGAAATTTACTATCCCCCCGGCGGAATCGGGGAGCTGTTTGAAAGTTCCGTCCTCCAGCTGGTATTTTTGCAGAATATCCAGCGGCGTCTGCCCGGACTGCAACCACCCGTCCTGGACGGAACCCTCGGCTTCTCTGTCAAGGACCTCTCCAATAGCCGTAAGTCCTGAAGCTACAACCGAGTGCGTGGTTATATTATTCCGGCTTGCCTCCGGCAGGGTACCGTCGTAAAAAATTCCGGCATATTCACCGGCTTCGGCCTGGCAGCCGTGAATCTTCTTAACGGCCTCTTCTATAGCCGCGTCAACCTGGGACACCGACCTGTGTGCGGCAAGCGCGCACAATGCCCGCCCGAGCGTATCAAGGGAAGTACCTTCATCACCCGGAATAGCGCTGACATTGGCGATCAGCCCCTCGTTATACGACCCTCCCGCCGCATCCAGCGCAAGCAGCGTCCAGATATTGTCCTCGGCGCCGCCGAAATCACCGTTTCCTTCCTTATCAAGCCTTTCGAGCTCTTCCACATAGTTTATATCTTTATAATGATAAGGGTTCTGTCCGGTCAGCGCCAGCTGGAGGATTACAAGCGCATAATCTTTAGCGCTAAAGGCGGTCCGGTCGCCATCCTTGTATGCCGCGACGTCGTAAAATTTATAGCCGGATAAATCCATGCCCGTGCTTGCCAGCGCGAAAGCGCCCCAGAAGCCCGCGGACGACAGGTCTTTCCCGTAAGCCGCGTCAACGGCTGCCACAGCCTTGTCAAGGAGCAGCTCGGCCTGGCTTTTTATCTGGCTTTTGACCGAGATTTTAAAACCCTTCGTCTTGGATGCGGCGCCCTTTGAAACGGTGGCAGTGAGAGTTACCGTCCTCTTACCCTCCGCAGGGAGCGTCACATACCCGTCGTCTGTAATCAATTCCGGCCTATCGGAGCTCCAGCTTATTTCGGAGCCGTTAGGTCCGGCCGCGGGAAGCTCGAGCCGCGCCGTATCTTCCACGGTTCCGGGCATTGTCAGCGATTTCCTGTCCGCCAGGACGCCTTTTATATTCTGCGCCGCCGGGGTTATAATTCTCTTCCAGGCACTTTCCCCGGCGACGATATCGCTCAGCGCTATCAACACCTGCTGGGTGTCGAACTCTATGCCGGCAGCGGTGGTATTGTTATTGTCACTGGATATATTTTTATAGCTGCCGTCCGCTTGCTTTTTGGCAGCTATCGTCTCCAGCAGGTTGTAGGGTTTTGGGTTGCTGTCTGTGCTGGATAGCAAGTCCTTCCTGTTTGCTGCAACCAACGCGGGAATGATGTAATAGCTGTCTATAAAAGGAGTGCTCGCTGAGGGAGCTATCCTTCCCAGCGCAGCGCCAATAGAGACACTGACAGCCTCCCCGAGTGTCTTTTTTGTCTGCGGGTCGACGGTGGGGTAATCTTTGTAATTGGACAGCGCGATAATGGCATTGCATGCGCCGTACAGGGTGTTGGAGGAATACTGGAACTTTCCCATGGTCGCCAGCACCGATGAGTGGAAGGAGCCCTCGGCAAAGCCTCCCGAACTGTCCTGCTCGCCTATCAGCGCGAGCACGGCTCCCACGCGCCCCTTTCTGGTGCCTTCCTCCGCGTTCGGCCATTCGGCGTCCGGGTCCACCCCGTAATAGGCGTCTATAGCCAGTATCGCCCTAGCCTGTGTGGATGCATTGTGCTTGTTAATGGAACTAAGCTTCAGGTTTTCAAACCAGCCGTCCGCTCCCTGCTGTGCCAGGAGGGCTTGAATCTCTCCCCCGGGATCCTCTCCCCTGGCGATCATGTCGAAAATCCTATCCGTACGGG
Organism: Bacillota bacterium; assembly: GCA_023415815.1. Lineage (GTDB taxonomy): Bacteria > Bacillota > Clostridia > Acetivibrionales > DTU013 > JAEZJL01. The sequence continues at coordinate 7,487 of JAEZJL010000398.1, forward strand.
CCAGGACAATGGACCACGGATTATTTTTTTCATCCGCGGCGTTTTTAAAGCGGCCGGAGTAAATATAAATAGCTCCTCCGGTACTCGGCTCGAACTGTGATTCGTCAAGCCCGGCGGCTTTCAGGGCAAACGGATACAGGGACATGCCAAGCCCGGGCTTTCCGCTTTCGGAATCCGGATTAAAGCTCTTCAAATAGCCTTCTATTCCTGCGATCATCTCTTGCGGGGAGGGGCCGGTGGCCCCTGCCGCCAATGACACGGGCAGCATGGATAATATCATCACGCCTGCAAGGATCAGGCTTATCAATTTTTGCTTAAAATGCCTCATCTTTTTCTATCTCCTTTTTGTATGCCAAAGGGTGAAAGGAATGGTTCTTCCTTTCACCCCTCAAATCCTGAGTAATCAAGCGGAGGCCTCCCGCATTTACCAGGGGATGCACCGCCGCCGTAGAATCGGCTGTACGTTTTCTTAGCACCTGTGCTTACCAATGAGTCTCAACATATTCATATGAAAATTTGATAGACGTCACCAGGTCGACGGTATCTTCGGCGGTATTGAGATTGGCCAGCAGCAGATTGCTGGCGTAGAGCGGGGCTTCAATCAGGTCGCCCGGGTCTACGGGATCCTGGTTTTTATCCTCCCGCTGCCCGTTGACGTAAAGGATCCAGGAATAGCCCTTCCAGTAGGATTGGCCGGGGGTTTCCGAATAATAGCTCTCGGTCTCCGCCGTATCCTCGCCGAATATGCTGCTGATGTACGCTCCGTCCGGATTGCTGTATGTATCCCAAAGGACCGGGCTGTACTCTTCCACACCCAGGTTCGTGAGTGCCTGTACGACGGCGTCCATCACTGTTGGCTGACCCGCATACTGGTGCACCGCACCTGACGGTACGTCAAACAGGGTGGAAAAGCCCGCTGTGTTGAAGGATATGTCATCCTCCACGGCAATTTCACTACCCAGATACTCAAAGCTTACCGACGTGGTCACCGTTGCGGGAAGCTCAACCGCAAAAGCCGGGGCAGCGGCAAAAACCGTCAGCATCAGAACGGTGAGTAAAAGAGCGATTGGTTTTCTTAGTGCTCTTTTCATAATAAAATACCTCCTGACTGTATTTTTAAATTTTATGACGATATGGTAATCCTGATTAATGGAGACGACCAAAAACATTCATCGGAATCTCCCCCTTTATTCATTTTTCGGCTCCCATAAAGCATCTGCGCCAAAGCGTACACTGTTAGCTGTATGATAAAGCCCCATGGGCATCCGTCCCTTCTCCTTTGCGCATACGGCGTTTTGCCGGATGAATCAGAAAATCCCTGCTTCCGAAGGAAAACAGGGATATAAGCACGGGTCCTTTCCGGAATAATCAATATCCCGCTGACGGGCCCGAATCCCACAATTCACCTTTCTGCGGAAGGCTTGTGAAGCGTTGCCGGGACAGGTCTCCTGACTTGCGGATCGCGGCTGTTTTTTCCCTTCCCATCCGTTCCCGATTTACCAGTCGCCGGACAGTGGCTTATAAAAAACAGCTCCCCGCTTACAGTGGCCGGACCGCCCGGGATTTGCACCCGGTTCCCTTTATGTCCATATCTTCCTCTGGACGATCCCGACAATTCTGCGATATTCGATTTTCATTTTGCGCTCTTCAATTCTTACATGCTGCCGGAGCATAAACTTGAGTACATAGAGCACAATTGACTTTTACTTATCCGGCTTTCCCGTTAAAACAATAAACCTCCTGACATGGGCGTCAGGAGGTTTTGATACAAAGATACAGGAAACAATGCTGTTCATTGTTCCAACACACACCCCTCTATAGCTCGTAGAGTCATACGGTGTACAAAACAGGCAGGTCTTCTGGCTTCAGGCTCATCATCCTCACTGCCTTCCCGGTTTCCCAGTGGCGTTTTGCAAGGACTCCCCTTTCACAGCGGCGGGACCGCGTGGGATTCTACCCACTTCCCTTTTCACCGATCCATAACTGAAATATCAGAGTTATGACCGGCACCTGTTTTATATATTAAATTTTCAACTAAACTGCCGTTATTAATTTTACCGGTTTACATTTATATCCACTGTACCCATTTTACACATCGCTGGTAAAATAGTCAATATATTTATAATTCTATCCTTTTAGGTTTAAAGTTCCTGTGCCGGAACCTTTCTCAACAACCCCGGCCTTTTCCAGTATTGCGACGATTGCAGGTATCAGCGCCAGCTGGATAACTATACCGGGCAGCGCGGTAATAAACGCCCCGGAAAGGAATATCGCAAAGGAATATTTCCCGGCCGAGAAAATGAGGGCATTCAATACGCCGTATACTATCCTGCCCGCCAGCATCGCGCCCACAAGCTGAATATATATGTCGGCAATGCGTTTCCCCGTGTGTATGAAATTCGTCAAAAGGCCGGCCATAAGTCCATAAGCAGCCAATTCAAACAGCATGCTCGGCAGATATGCCATCGGAGGCATACCCGTAGTCAGGCTGGAAAGGATCGGCGTAAGCAGCCCGCAGGCAAGGCCATAAGGCCAGCCGCACAGAAGTCCGGCCAGCAGTACCGGAATATGCATTGGAAGCAGGACGCTTCCGGCGTTAGGAATCGAGTGGAACGCAAAAGGCAGTATCACTCCCAACGCTATGCACATAGCTGTTACAACCATTTTTTTCGTTTGATTTCTCTTCATGTTTACCCTCCTCTGAAATATAAAAAAGCCACGGGACAGAAATTCCGCTTCATACGGAAAATTCGCCTTCGTGGCTTTCATTTAAAATATTGATTCCGTGTTATACATGACATGGGCTGTCTTCATGACAGCCTTTTTAACATTATAATTTCTATAGAAAATCTTGTCAACCCGCGGGCAGACATTTTTTCACCCTATTGAAAACGATGTCGTATCCAGCTCCAGATCGCAGTGCTCTTCAATGGCGCAGGCCGAGAAATAGCGTTCCTCCAGCGGTATCCATTCTTCCCTGAACCGTTTGAGCAGGCTCTCGCCTTCCCTGTTGAGAAGCCTCTGCATTTGTATTTCGGGAGAGCACGTTAAAAAGATGCTCAAATCATAATGGGTTGCCAGCGCGGGGTGAAGAGAGTAGCTGCCTTCCACTATGGTTATGGGCCTTGCCGGCACATGGACCGGTGACCTCAGCTCTCCCGTCCCGCAGTCAAAAGGCCTGAAGCTAACGCTGCGGCCCTCTGTCAGCGGCTCCAGCACCTCGTGCATAAACCGCTCGTAATCCACGTTTCCGCCCGGCTGTGAAAGACGTTCCTTTGTACGAAGCCCGAATGGCAAAAAGAAATCGTCCATATGGAACACATTGCATGCAAAGACCTCCGATAACAGTCCTGCAAGCAGCGATTTCCCGCTTCCGCACCTGCCGTCCACCGCAATGATTACGGAGCGCCTGCGCTCCGCCAGCCTGTGTATGGCCCGGAAAGCGGGGATATACAGAGCATAAGCCGTTTTAATCACCCTGTAGTGCGGCTTGTATTTTGCACTGTAGGCTTCGCTGTGATGCACCGGCGGACATCCCAGTGAAAAGTATTCCTCCAGATAAGCCTTTACCGCTTCCGGCTTCAGCGGAAGGAGGCTTCCTGCGGCGATCTCCTGCAATAAAGCTGCCTTATTCCTGAATGCTGACATTGAGCCTCGATGGGTGTTTGCAGTAGAAACAAATAAGAGGTTAAGCAAAGGCAGAAAATCCGTCTCTGTAACGGCCGGATCCAGATGCATCCGGCAGAGACCGTTTCCTATTTCTTCAATGTCCGCCGGATTCTTACGTACATTTACTTCTGCCTGAACCTTTTCATACTCTGCTCTCAGTAACGCTTCGCTGCCGGACGGGTCCAGAATCATGTGGCCGCATCCGAATTCATTCTGGTAGATCAGTTTTATATAATCCTGCACTTCCATGGCGGGGTAAGCAGTGCAATGGGCTCTTAAAATATCCTGTAACGTGTTTCCCAATGTATCCTTCTCCTTTGTATATATCAGCGTCCCCTTGCCGCGCTTGCCTGAGGCAAAGCATCGGCGCCGAGAGAATTTTCCGCGAGGTATTTTTCATACTGCCCCGTAAAGTATTCTATTTTGTGGGATACCTTCCGCAAATGCTTCTGCATTTCCTCGATCTCCTTTTCGACATTCTTCTTGTGCTCCCTGAGCATGTCGCATCTCTGCTTCAGGGTTTCTCCGCCGCGCATGCTCAATTCGACAAAATCCTTGATCTGCTTTATGGACATCCCCGTATTTTTGAGGCAGCAGATCAATCCAAGCCATTCCAGGTCGTCCTCCGAATAACGGCGGACTCCGTTGACGCTCCGGTTCACAAAGGGCAGCAGTCCCTCCCTTTCGTAGTATCTCAGGACATGGGCCTTAAGGCTTGTTTTTTCCGATACCTGTCTTATTGAATAATTCATAAATCACCGCTCCGTTTTCAAATTTCCTATTGACTTAAAGTTGACGTTAAGGTTTACAATTTTATTATACTTTAAGCCGAGTTTATCAGCAAATAATATTTAGGAGGTATTCTGATGAAATCATTAGCCGATTGTTATCAGCTGCATAACGGAGTTAAAATTCCTTGTGTGGGTTTCGGAACCTGGCAGACCCCCAACGGAGATATTGCGGTGTCCGCTGTAAAATATGCCCTTGCGTTCGGGTATCGCCATGTCGATACCGCCGCCGGATACGGGAATGAAGAGAGCGTGGGCGCCGCCGTAAAGCAAAGCGGCATTCCAAGGGAAGAGCTTTTCATCACGAGCAAGCTGCAGAACCCGAAGCACGGCTATAAAGATACTATGGAAGCTTTTGAGGAGACCATGAGGAATCTTGCTATGGACTACCTCGACCTTTATCTGATCCATTGGCCGAATCCGGTAAAGTACAGAAGCTGCTGGCAGGAAGCCAACGCGGGCACCTGGAAGGCCTTCGAGGAATTGTATGCCGCAGGACGCATCCGTTCCATCGGCATAAGCAATTTCCATCCGCATCATATCGACGAGCTGATGAAAACGGCCAAGGTGACGCCTATGGTCAATCAAATCCGGCTTTGCCCCGGAGATACGCAGGATGAGGTCGCGGCCTATTGCAAAGCCCGCGGTGTTCTGCTCGAGGCATACAGTCCTCTCGGGACCGGAAGAATATTTGATGTGCCGGAAATGCAGGCCCTCGCCAGGAAATATGAAAAAACCATTGCTCAGATCTGCATCCGCTGGAGCCTGCAGATGGGCTTTCTGCCCCTGCCCAAGTCGGTTACGGAAGCCCGCATAAAGGAAAATGCCGAGGTTTTCGATTTTGAGCTCTCGGCACAGGATGTCCAGGCAATAGCCGCTCTGAAAGGCTGCTGCGGATATTCGCACGACCCCGATGCCACGTCGTTTTGATTTTATGCCATATATTCAAAAGGGGCTCAACGCCCCTTTTTTCATTTGTGCCGAAAGCCGCCTAATCACGTATTCGGCTATTCACCGGCCTTTTATGTCTTTCTTCAGCAGCTCAAGCTCGGCGCTCATCTGGTCAATACGCTCGCAAAGGCTGCTCTTGGAGGGGTGGGCGGTCTGATTCGCGGCCTGTGCGGCAGCCGTAAGCATAGTCTGTCCTATGGAGACGAGAAAATTTCCTAAGGAATTCTGTTCATCCGTATCAAGATCCAGATTCAACAATATACCAAGCAAGGCAGCTATCAAAGCGAACTGGTTAGGTGGTATTCTGTCAAAGCCGGGCATACCCTGGCACCGCCTTCATATCAAAAATCAATATAGCATAATATTCGATATGCTGACTGCAAAGCAAGTGTGAAAGAAAATGCCGCGGTTTGCAAAATAAATCCCCGGTTTACTGTTTGCCGTCCCACGCCCCGATTTTTTTCAAGGACATGTCGCCGTTGAAATCCATGACTTCAAAACGCTTCATTACAGGCGTAAAATCTCCTTCAACCCTGAAATACAGATCGACCTCGCCGATCATATTTACGGCGGCGAGTCCGAATACGGGCAGCGGCACCTTTATTTCCGTCCCTCCGCCCGGAGCCGGGCTCAAGGCGATTTTTGAATCGGGACCGATTTCCACGGTCGAAGGCTCGACCCAGGCTCTTTCATACTCCGAGTTTCCCTCATCGTCGGGCCCGTTTCCGTTTGCCCCGCCGGTTATATCGAAATCAGCGGAAAAGTCATAGCTCCCATTTTCCATTCGGAGTTTCCCTTTGCCCATATACGTGAATTTAAAACCGCCGGCAAGCTCGGACAGCGAAGCGTCGATGTCGAATTTATAGGATTTGCCGTTTGCGTAGTTGTATATAAAATAGTAATTGAGGGAAAAAGAAGCGCCCGAGTCCGGTATGGTAATGAAGACATCCTTGACCCCGTCACCGTCAAGGTCTCTGAACTCAATGGAATTCATGACTCCTGTGAGTCCTTTTTGCTTTTTGATGAAAACGGTATCCGTCCGGCCTTTTTTCCCGTCTATCCGAAGCATGCCCTCAAGCTCCGCGCCTTCTGCCTGCGACACGTCCCCGGCTTCCAATTGCAGCACCTCTATTTCCTCATTGCTGCCGTCCGCGTCAAGGTCGACGCTCGCGCTCTGCAAAAGCTCCCCGGGGTTTCCGGTTTCCTCTGCTGAGGTGCTGCTCTGTGTTGAAGTCTGCTCCATGGGGGCTGTTTGATCCTGCCCGGAGCTGTATGTTGAATCGCTGACGGAAGGCTGATCTGTCCGGGCCTGTCCGGCAGCGGTATCGGTATTTTCATTGATTGTATTTTTATCCTTGCCTGCACAGGCAGTAATGGAAAGGAGCAGCGACAGGATAAGCAAAAGGCAAAGCAGTCGTTTCCTCACAGGTTTTCCCCCTTCATAACGAGCCCTGATGCTTTCTGTTCCGGCTCTTCTTCAATAATAGCACAGGATGTCCTACAATTCTATATCTCCGACATTCCCATTGCCCAGCTTTACAAGATACACGTCCCATTTCTTGACGCCGAGCTCCTGCGCGAACTTTTTATCCAGTACGGAAAAATCAAACCTGTATTTCCCTTTGATGGCGCTTCCCGTATCCATTGCAACCGTGTAGCCGAGGCCCTTAATATAAAACACCGTGCCCAGCGGCCAGTATTCCGTATCAATGGCAACGGATACTCCGGGGACGATTGGTTCCCCGGATCTGGTCAGGCCCATATTGTTTCCGCATTCCTCCTTGCTGGGAGTATAAGCGGTGCCGGTAAACTTGCCTACGTATTTCCCCTTATTTAACGAATCTCTCCGCTCCAGGCCGTCGAAGACGGAATAATTCTGCGGCTTCACCCCAACCGCGGCCGCTATTTTGAGCGAGTTTTGCAGGGCTATGTTGTCGTTGACCAGCTCCTTGTTTTGCTTTATAAGCTCGCTGTTTTGCTTTTTGATTCCCTCCAGCTGCTTCGTGCTGTCCTCGCTGCCCCTTGACGCTTTATCAAAGGCTTCCCTGAGGTCTCTGTTTTCCTCGGCCAGCACGTCGTTCCGTTTCTCGGCGGCCTGTATTCCGGTCTCGAGATCCGCGTTGACGACTTTCGCGGAATCCATTCTTTTATATGCATCCTCCAGATCATTCCTGACATCCTTATATGACTGGAGTACGGAATAATTGTTGAAGCAAAGAAACCCTACCAGTACGAAAAGCACTAAAACGGCCCACAAATAGCTGCCGGTTTTTTTCCTTGCCAGCCTGTAATGCCTGGCGTTATTGCGAGGCCTTATGCTGTCCGCCGCCTCAAACCCTGACATATTCAATCCTCCCTGTCTGAAATTAATTATATTGCCCCATGATTACTTATATGGGCTTATGTTATTATCATCAATTTCAAGCGGTTTTATTCATTTTGCGGACACGGACTGCGATAATCCGTAGTTTAGCAACCATCATCTAAGAAAATGCAGCCGTATTTATTCTTTAGCTCCTGTTTCCATTCATTCTATGACATATATTTAAATAATTAACGTGCTTACGTTAACATATATTGGGGTAATATTATACCAGAAATTCAGAGGGGGTAATATAAAATGGACATGCATAATATTTTGCTTGCCTTTGGCCTTACGCTGTTCGCGGGATTATCAACCGGCATCGGCAGCGCGCTTGCATTCTTCACCAAAAGGACAAACACAAAATTTTTATCGATCGCGCTTGGGTTTTCGGCAGGCGTAATGATCTACATATCCATGATCGAGATATTTTTCAAGGCCAAGGCTTCGCTCGTGGATGTTTTAGGCGAGACCGGAGGCTCCTGGGCCACCGTCGCGGCCTTCTTCGGCGGGATATTCCTGATAGCGGCCATTGACAAATTTGTGCCCTCCGCCGAAAATCCCCATGAACTCCGGAGGGTTGAGGACATAAGCGACGGAAGCGCCGGTATCAATCGCGGCAAGCTCATGCGGATGGGAACATTCACCGCTCTTGCGATAGCCATCCACAATTTTCCAGAGGGACTTGCTACCTTCACCTCCGCCATCAAAGACCCCTCCCTCGGCATCGCGATCGCGGTGGCTATCGCCATCCATAATATTCCCGAGGGGATTGCCGTTTCCATACCGGTTTATTACGCTACGGGAGACAAGAAAAAGGCCTTTAAGCTTTCCTTTCTGTCGGGCCTGTCGGAGCCTGTGGGGGCAATCATCGGATACCTGATCCTGTTCAGGATTTTCAATGACGCCGTCTTCGGCGTACTGTTTGCGTCTGTGGCGGGGATCATGGTTTTCATTTCTTTGGACGAGCTCCTGCCTGCCGCAAGGGAGTACGGAGAGGCGCACCTTTCGATTTATGGCTTGGTGGCCGGCATGATGGTGATGGCGGTGAGCTTGCTGCTCTTTATTTAAACCGCTTTGGGAAATTTTCTTTACACAGATACGTATAAATGGGCTGCCATGGGAAAGGCCTGGAGGATAAACAAGGGCAGCCATCCTTGATTTTGGCTTTGCAATCGCGTATAATAGCTGAAAAGATGAAATTGAAAGGAGCAGCGCACATGCAGGAAGTTTATGATTTTTTGAAGAAGTGCAATACGTATTATCTGGCGACGGTCGAAGGCAATCAGCCCAGAGTCCGGCCCTTCGGCACCGTCGACATTTTTGAGGGCAGGCTTTACATACAGACCGGGAAAGTAAAAAACGTCTCAAAGCAGATGGATTCCAACCCCCGGGTAGAAATATGCGCCTTTGACGGCGGTGACTGGGTGCGTGTTGAAGCGTCCGCCGTCCCCGACGACCGCCGCGAGCCGAAAAAACACATGCTGGATGCTTATCCGCAGCTGCGCAGCAGGTATTCGGAGGATGACGGCAACACACAGGTGCTGTATCTAAAGGAAGCGACGGCAACCTTCTACTCCTTCACCAAAGAACCCAGAGTGGTGAAGTTCTAGTATAAGGATGTTTATCAAAAGCCATTGGCTTTATGTTTAAAATCCGAAGGCAAAACAAAGAACGCTTTGATCGCATCGTCTCCAAAAGAATTCAAAAGGATAAAACTGCTCCTGGACAAGTATTTTTAACTGATAAAAAAAGAAGGGCTTCAAATACTGAAACCCCTTTTTTTGCTGGTCGAAGTGGGTAGTGCGTAAAATTTTGTGTAAAGTCCAAAATCAGGATAAGTCCAAACCGTTGTTTACAGGGTGATTTTCACCCTGTCGCCGAAGAAAATTAACAAATTATCCAGTATAGCTCCCCACTCTTTGACGGGCATTGTCCACTTGTCTACGATGCTCATCGTGGTCAAATAAAGGATCTTCATCAGAGCGTCGTCGGAAACGAAGGCGCTCTTGGTTTTGGTGACCTTCCGAAGCTGCCGGTTAAAATTTTCAATCGCGTTGGTCGTGTAAATCAGCTTCCGAATTTCCGGCGGGTATTTAAACATGGTCGAAAGCTCATTCCAGTTAATCCGCCAGGATTTTACGGCCAGGGGGTACTTCCCGACCCATTTAGCCTCAAATTCGTCCATCGCCGAAAGGGCGCTCTCCTCGGTCGGCGCCTTGTAAACCGGCTTCAGGTCGGCCGTAAATTGCTTGATATCCTTGTAGGATACATACCGGGTAGAGGAATGGATTTGATGGATGATGCAGCGCTGCACCTCTGTTTTTGGAAAAGCCGCATTGATCGCTTCTACAAATCCGGATAAGCCGTCGACCGATGCGATCAGTATATCCGTGACGCCGCGGTTTTTCAACCCGTTCAATACGGACAGCCAGTATTTTGAGGATTCACTGGCCCCCAGCCATATCCCGAGTACATCCTTTTTACCGTCCAGATCGGTGCCGATGGCCACATAAGCCGCTTTCTTTGTAACGATACCATTATCCCGTACGTTGTAATGTACCGCGTCCAGGATCACCATTGCATAAATGTTCTGAAGCGGACGCTCCTGCCATTCCTTAATAACAGGCAATATCTTATCCGTGATTTTTGAAACGCGGCTGTCGTCTACGTCTATGCCATACATCTCCTGCATCGTCTTTTGGATATCCCGGGTGGAAATACCTTGAGAGTACAGAAAGATGATCTTATCCTCTATTGAGGAAACATCACTCTGGTGCTTCTTGACCAGCTGCGGTTCATATAGGAATAAGCAGACGGACAACAGTCGTAACGGATATTCAAAGAAAACTGTCCAGAGCAATACTGGCGAGATGGAGATCAAGGTGCCCCGTGACCGCCAGGTCCTGTAATCGTATTTCGAGTATCCTAAATCGCTTTCAAGTTCCGCATCCAGGGCGGCCTGTATTGTTTCTGCGGTCAGCATTTTTACAAATTCGTGGACATCATTCATGTCCTTGATGCCATATTCCTCAATCATTTGCCTGAGCTTGCTTTTTTCTTTCCCTGCCATAACTTAAAACCTCCATCGTCTTTTTTATCTTACCTGACTATGGAGGTTTACACAATTATTTCTGCACTACCTCGAAGTGACCTGACTTGAAACAGGCGACCTCTTGCACCCCAACTTAGTACTCGCTGTAACAATATTTCTATTATGTGTTATATAGTCTATTCTGTAAGTCTTAAAAGGGTCAATTGTCTACTAGTATCCGGCCCGGGTATCCTGCCTTTCCTCGCTCCGCTCATAACGGCCGGCATTCGCTATCCGGTCAGCCTCTTGGTCCAAAAGCTTGTTAAGGGTTTCTTCTACGGTTCCTCGAACCAGTTCATTTAATTGGGTACCGTCAAGAGTTTTGCGCAAATTAGTTTGCAGACATGGTGAAATCCAGTCAGCCGGCTATTGAGTCCGACGT
>JAEZJL010000110.1 GCA_023415815.1 Bacillota bacterium
GATGGGAAATGTGACGCTGGAGTAGACAAACAGCTGAAAATTGCCGTAATTGGGCATTCTTATAACCTGTATGATCGGTATATTAACATGGACATACTGGAAAAGCTTCGAAAAAGCGGAGCTGCGGTTATAACAGTTGAAATGCTGGAGGAAGAGGATATAAACAGGTGGGCAGCTACCCTGAACAAGCCTGCTTTTTGGAACTTTGGCAGGAAGGCGCTTGGCGGCATACTTCACTTAATGGAGGGGAAGGACATCGACGGGATCATATATGTAATGAGCTTCGGGTGCGGTATAGATTCCTTTGTTTGCGACCTTGCCCAGCGCTGGATAAAAAGGAGGACCGACATCCCTTTTATCATCCTTACCCTGGACGAGCACTCCGGGGAAGCAGGCCTGACTACCAGGCTGGAGGCCTTTATCGATATGATTGGATGGAGAAGGTTAAATGGTAATAACATTTCCGCATCTGGGTAATGTATATATTTGTGTGAAAGCCATGCTTGACGACCTTGGGATCAGCTATATCATTCCCCCCTTTAATAATAAAAAAGCGCTGGAGCTTGGGACCAAGCATGTGCCTGAAATGGCGTGTCTTCCTTTGAAAATAAATATAGGAAACTACATACAGGCGTATGAAAAGGGCGCGGATACCATACTGATGGCCGGTGGCTGCGGTCCATGCAGATTCGGATACTACTGTGAGATGCACAGGGAGATAATGAGGGATGCCGGTTATGATATGGATATAATAACGCTTGAGCTTTCAAATGGGGGTTATAGAGGATTTCGGCAGAAAATCAAAAAGCTTTCGGGTACCGCAGGTCCGATAAAGCTGCTTTTGGTAGTCAAAAAAACCGCTTTACTGGCGAAACGTGTGGATAAGCTTGAGGCCGAGGCTTTCAGAAAGCGGGCGAGAGAAGCCGTTAAAGGAAGCACAGATGCTGTCTACAGCAGCTTTCGAAAAAAAGCCCTGGATGTAAAAGGCTTGAAAGCGATGACAACATTGGTTGATGACACTGCTGAAAGACTGGATAAAATAGAGGTTGACACCGGCTTAAAACCCCTCAGAGTAGGAATTGTAGGAGAAATATATACCAATATTGAGCATTTTGCCAGCTTTGAGCTGCAGGAGAAGCTTGGAAGCATGGGAGTAGAAGTTGACAGAAAGGTCACGCTCAGCAGCTGGATAGTTGAGCACATTATAAAAAAGGCACTTCATCTGCCAAGGGACATGAGCTATGCAAATGCTGCAAGACCGTATCTCGGCACGATGATAGGGGGCCATGCCCAGGAAACCGTAGGTCATACAGTGCTTTATGCCGCCTCCGGTTATGACGGCGTGATACAGCTATTTCCGTTTTCCTGCATGCCGGAAATCGTAGCAGAAAGCCTGCTGCCTTCAGTTGAGAGGGATTACGGCATACCTGTTCTGACGCTCATAATGGATGAAATGACCGGTGAAGCGGGTTATATGACGCGAGTTGAAGCCTTTATCGATTTGTTGAACAGGAGGAGGGAAGAATCCGAACTTGGAAACGACAGCAGGGTATTTTCTCGGAATTGACGTGGGCTCGGTAAGTACAAATCTTGTGGTGACAGATGATAATGACAATATTATACAGCAGCTTTACCTGAGGACCGGCGGCCAGCCCATAAACGTCCTCCTTCAAGGGATGCGCGAGATTGCTTCCGGCCCCGGAGCGCGTAATATTGAGGCCGCGGGCACTACAGGCAGCGGGAGGGAGCTTGCTGGAGTCATTGTAGGCGCGGATATAGTTAAAAATGAGATAACTACCCACGCGGTTGCCGCCCAGAAAGTAATCCGGGGTGTACAGACGATCCTGGAGATTGGCGGCCAGGATTCAAAAATTATAATTCTTCGAAACGGAGTGGTCCATGATTTCGCCATGAACACCGTATGTGCAGCCGGAACAGGCTCTTTTTTGGACAGGCAGGCTTCAAGGCTGGGTGTGCCTATAGAGACCTTCGGTTCACTCGCGCTGAAATCCACATCACCGGTAAGGATAGCAGGCAGGTGCGCCGTTTTTGCTGAGTCGGACATGATTCACAAGCAGCAGACAGGCCATAGTACGGAGGATATAGTGAATGGGCTGTGTGAGGCGCTGGTCAGGAATTACCTGAACAACCTTGCCAAAGGTAAGGATATACGGGAGCCGATTGCCTTCCAGGGTGGCGTTGCTGCAAATGAGGGTATTGTCAAAGCTTTTGAAAGGGCGCTTGGAAAACGGCTGATAATACCTGAGCATTATGCAGTGATGGGAGCTTACGGAGCCGCTTTAATGGCCAGGCAGGCCAGGATCAAGACCCCGGGCTTCAAAAGCCGGTTTTATGGATTTTCTTCCCTGAACCGTGATTATAAAGCCAGAAGCATGGAATGCCAGGGCTGCTCAAATAACTGTGAGGTTATCGGGATATATTCCGACGGCGAAGTCATAGCGCGCTGGGGCGACAGATGCGGAAAATGGTCGGAAAGAGATAGGGGACGTTCATCCCCTTCGGCATCCTGGACGCCCTAGGACATGATTTTTTACTGGAACTCAAAAAATAGGCTTAGAAGAAGTATACTAGGCTTTTTTTGGAGAACTGTCCCTCTTTTAAGAATTTCAAAGCAATGGGACTGTAAAAAGTAGGGACAGTTCTTCAAAACTAGTTATACTGGGATTGTCTACGATTGAGAAGCAGGTTTCTTATAAAATATTGCAAACAGGTTTTACAAAGTAGGGACAGTTCCTCAAAATCAGATATACTTGTATAGTCTACGATGCAGGGCAGGTTTTTATAAAAGAATTAAATGTTTTGTTTTGAAGTACTGTCCCCATTTGATCCGAAGAACTGTCCTCACCCTGTCTATACTTGGATTATCTACGATTGCGTAAACAGGTTTCTAATAAAATATAAATATATTTGCATAACTGTCCCCGCACTTTCTAACTGTCCCTGCACTCTCCTTCTTTTTGCTGTATTTTCGAGAACTGTCCCCACCCTGTTACAAACGTTTTTTTTGCAGAACTGTCCCCACGTTTCTTTTCTTTTTGGAACTTATGTCGAAGGATTAGCGTCAGATATGTAAAGGGGGTAAAAACATGAATGAAACTATCGGCATTAAAAACAAACTACTGGTTGCCATAGCCCTGCTGGCTGCCGCTGCGGTGCTTTTTGCGGCGCTTGGGCTGCCGGGGTATGCGCCTGTCAGGGCCGCTGATGACAACCAGCCGACCAAGAGGACCGTCAACGTATCCGGACAGGGTTCAGTAAAAGTTACGCCTGATATCGCATATATAACGCTCGGAGTTATCACCGAGAACAAGGACGCCAAAGAGGCTCAGAAAAGCAACGCGGCTTTGATGGATAAGGCTGTGGCTCAGATAAAGGGGGCCGGCGTCAAAAGCGAGGATATAAAAACAATAAATTATAGCATCAATCCTAAATACGACTACAACAAGCAGACGGGACAAAGCAACATTGTGGGCTACAGCGTCAACAATACCGTACAGGTGCCCGTCAGAGACATTGCAAAAACGGGTACGATCATAGACCTGGCGGCACAGAGCGGCATTAATACCTCAAACAGCATCAGCTTCGGGCTCAGCGATCCCGACAAGTACTACAACGAAGCCCTGAAAAAGGCTGTTGAAGCTGCGAAGAGCAAGGCTGAGGTTATGGCCGGGACCTTCGGGATAACGCTCAAGGCGCCTGTAACCATCAATGAGAACGGCGGTTATACCCCGATCTATAATTACGCCCAATATGAAATGAAGGCCGACGCAGCCGTTGCAGCGCCGCCTACGCCCGTGGAAGCCGGCACCATGGAAATCAAAGCCAACGCCAGCCTGGTGTACGAATATTGAGGATAAAGCCTGAAATCGACGTCTGGGATGACCGGACGCATATGGACTGATTTTGGGGAATATGATATAATTACAATAATATTTCGCTTAATCGTAATGAGCGGGGGAACCAATTATTTGGGGTGAATCCGTTCCGGACTTGTAAAACTTCCGGAATGGTAGGGTCAATCTCTTTCCGATCCGAATCCGTCAGCTAACCTCGTAAGCGTAGGAAGAGAAGGTGATGGTTATGCTTTCATCCGCCTGAGGCGTGAAAAGCTGCAGATTACTTCTCTGCAGCTTTTTTGTTTGGGCAAATTTGTCAGGGGCGTTGAGCCCCGATGTCCATGAGATATTCAAAAATCCTGTGTATGCAAGTAAGACAATTTTGCAAGTATGTGAAGTATACTACGCCGAAAAGGAGGTCTTTTGAATGATACGTATATGTCTTGTAGGATTGGGAAAAACGGGAAAAGAGGTAGCAAAGGTACTTCTTGAACAGCACGATATAAGGCTTGTAGCCGCCATATGCAGCCCGGGAAGCTCCAAGGCCGGAAAGGATCTGGGAGAGGTTATCGACGGTCGTGATACTGGAATAATCGTTGAAGGCTCCGAAAGGCTTGAGGAAATCATATTCAGAACCAAGCCCGATGTGGTCGTGGATTTTTCCAGGCCCGAGGCAACCGTTAGAAATGCCGTTATATTTGCCAAAATGAGAGTCAACATCGTGGTTGCGACAACAGGCTTCTCAAAAATATCCCTGAAAAGGCTTTTCATATTGACGAGAAAATATCACATAGGCATTGTACACGCGCCAAATATAACCCTCGGCGTGAATGTGCTGATGCTG